>CANJPN010000199.1 GCA_947475855.1 Bradyrhizobiaceae bacterium | reverse complement strand
GGCGCGGTCGACTCGATGCCGCGACCTAATCATTTCGTGTCAGGAGGTACAACCTGGAGCCGCGCGAGCGTGAAAGAATTTCCGCTGTTTGCAGGATATCAACTGCCATTGTTCATAAGTGTCATGAGGACCTCATAAAAGCAGGGGACGCGGATGGGCGCCTGGGGTGTGCAACTTTACCAGAGCGACTTGGCTCTGGACGTCAGGGATCGCTTCGCCGTGTGGAGCCGCATACCCCTGTCTCCCGATAAGCTCGTCGCAGCCGTCGCAGGTTCCGCAGCCGACGATCGCACCGATGAAGACTACCCGGAACTCTGGCTGGCACTGGCCGATCAATTGCACGTCTACGGCCTTGAACACGAGGAGGCGTTCGCCCGCGCCCGCGAGATCATCGTCGACGGGCTGGACGCTGCAACCTTGAGCGCCAGGGGGCTGTCCACTCGCGATTCAGCCAAGCGAGCGGTTGTGCTTGAAGCGCTCCTCCAACGCTGGACTAAGCCACACCCGAAGCCCAAGCGCCGAAAGTTGCTCGAAGCTCCGGAGGCACATGCTTTTGGGGCCGGCACCATCGTTGCCTACCCTACGTGCGGCGGCGAGGCCGCGAACTATGCCGATGTCAAAAATCGTCTCGGCTGGTTTCCCGACGGCTGGGGCAGCGCCTTGATCGTGGCTACAGGGCACGAGCTCGGCTGGTTCGCGTGGTCGGCTGCCGCCCGTCTCAGCGTGCATGGCCCGACGATGCCTAGTTTGAAGCAAGTCCTTGACGCTTCGATCGAGAACCAGCCTTGGGACATGAACCCGAGCGGCAAGGGAACGCTCGCTGTTCAGATCGGCTCGCTCTCCCCGTTGCATGCCGGGCGGATGGGCTTCATATCGCTAGGCTCCGTCGATCTCGCCCCTGATAAGGTCGCCCACCTCGACGCCAAATTTGAAATCGGCATCGATGCGACCAAACCCGTGCCCCCGGCTACGATGCACGGCGTGTTCACATGGTGGGAGCCGGGAGTGAAGCCTCTGAGAGAGCGCCGATCCGACGAGATCTCGACGCCGCGGGGTGTCTGCCCGGTGAAGTCGCTCTGCCGACCGCTCTAGGAGTGACTGGGTTAACTCAATAGATCGGGAATTTGCGGCAAAGCGCTGTCGCCTCGGCCTTGATCTTCGCCTCGACGCCGCCGTTGCCGGCTTCCCCGTTCCGGGCCAAACCGTCGAGCACCTCGGATATCATGCGGCCGACCTCGCGGAACTCGGCTACGCCGAAGCCGCGGGTTGTGCCGGCGGGTGCGCCCAAGCGGACGCCCGACGTCACCATCGGCTTTTCCGGATCGAATGGGATGCCGTTCTTGTTGCAGGTGATATGGGCGCGGCCGAGAGCCTTTTCCGAAATGTTGCCGGTGAGCTTCTTGGGCCGCAAGTCGAGCAGGATCAGATGGGTGTCGGTGCCACCGGAGACGAGATCGAAGCCGGACCCCTTGAGTACCTCGCCCATCGCCTTGCAGTTGTCGATTACGGATCGCGCATAGGCCTTGAACGACGGTTGCAGCGCCTCGTGGAATGCGACCGCCTTGGCAGCCACGACATGCATCAGCGGTCCGCCCTGTATCCCAGGGAAGATGGCCGAATTTATCTTCTTGGCGATGTCTTCGTCGTTGGTCAGGATGAGGCCGCCCCGGGGGCCGCGCAACGTCTTGTGCGTGGTCGTCGTCACCACGTGGGCGTGAGGGAAGGGCGAGGGGTGCGCGCCACCTGCGACAAGGCCCGCAAAGTGAGCCATGTCGACCCAGAGATGGGCGCCGACTTCGTCGGCAATCTTTCGGAAGGCGGCAAAGTCGATCTGGCGGGGATAGGCCGAGCCGCCGGCGATGATGAGGCGCGGCTTATGCTCGAGGGCAAGGGCGCGGACGTCATCCATGTCGATGCGGTGATCCTGCTGGCGGACACCGTAGGAAACAGCCTTGAACCACTTGCCTGACTGGTTGACCGTCGCGCCGTGGGTAAGATGGCCACCCGCTGCGAGCGACATTCCCAGAATCGTGTCGCCAGGCTTGGCGAGCGCCATGTAGACGCCCTGGTTCGCCTGGCTGCCCGATGACGGCTGGACGTTGGCGAAGCCGCAGCCGAACAACTTCTTGGCGCGCTCGATCGCGAGGGTCTCGGCAATATCGACGTACTGGCAGCCGCCGTAGTAGCGCCGTCCAGGATAGCCTTCGGCGTATTTGTTGGTAAGGCACGAACCGGTTGCTTCGAGGACCGCGCGTGAAACGATATTCTCCGACGCGATAAGCTCGATTTCGTCCCGTTGACGCGTCAGTTCCAAGCCGACCGAATTGCTCAACTCAGGATCGACTTCGGCGAGCGAACGAGAGAACAAATCAGACGTCGCGGTCATGGGATGGCTCCGGCTTTGGGCCGCCGTCCGGGACGGGCGGGCGTGACGGTGATATCACGCGGGCAAAACGCCGGGACAGCGAGGGTTGGCCGGCCTTACCATGCGTCGGCAGTGGCAACAAGGCACGCACCGTCGCGGGGAAGTGATAAGCTGTTTTATGGGATTGCCCCCACGCTCGGGCAGGGGCGAGAGATCAGCGCTGACGTCGCCGACGGGCAGGACCGGACATGTGGCGGGCGAGGGAGGATACAAGATGAAGGGTCTGGCACTCTTGGCTTCCGGTCTGGGAGCCCGGCCGTTTCGTTCGCTTTTTGGCTCGATGATGGTCGCTGCGGCTGTGATGGCAGGGTCTGCGCACGAACTGCGTGCGCAGATTTATCCTTCTCGCGTAGTGACAGTCATGGTCCCGGTTGGGCCGGGTGGCGCGCCGGATCTGTTCGCTCGCATCTTGAGTGAGCATCTGCAACTCAAGCTTGGGCAGCCTTTTGTCGTCGAAAACCGACCCGGCGTCGGCGGCAATCTCGCGATGCAGGCCGTGGCGCGGTCGCCGGCCGACGGGCACACGCTGCTGCTGATGACGACGCCGCATGCGATCAACGCGACGCTGTTTCCGCTGCTTGACGCAAACCTCGTCCGCGATATCGCACCAGTGACGGGGCTGGTCGGGGACAATTTCGTATTGGTCGTCACACCTTCGTGGCCGGTCAGGACGCTGGCCGAGTTCCTGGCCTACGCGCGGGCCAATCCTGGCAAGATCAACATGGCGTCGAGCGGTGCTGGAAACCTCAGTCACCTCTCCGGCGAGATGTTCAAGATGAAGGCTGGCGTGGACATGGTGCACGTTCCCTACCGGAGCACGCCGGCAGCACTGGCGGACGTTATGAGCGGCAGTGTCCACCTGATGTTCGACGCGATACCGTCAGCGCGTTCGAACATCGAGGGTGGCAAGTTGCGCGCGCTGGGCGTCACGGGGACGGAACCGCATCTGCAGCTACCTGGTGTTCCAGCGATTGCAGGGTTGGTGCCCGGTTACGAAGTTACAGGCTGGATGGGCATTGGTGCACCTCGCGCAACGCCCCAGCCGGTGATCGACAAGCTGAGCCAGGAGATCTCGCGGGCGCTGGCGGATCCAGGTGTCAAAGCCCGGCTGGCGGAGCTTGGCAGCAGCAAGCTCGAGCTATCGGCGGCCGAGTTCGGCAAGTTGCTCGCCGATGACACGGCGAAGTGGGCCGAGGTGATTAAGTATTCGGGGCTGAAGGCGCGGCCTTAACGCGGAACCTCAGTGACGAGGTCGACACGCGAGAGTACGTTGCCCGTGGCGAGATCGACGATCGCGATGGCAGAACCGGCCGGGCCTTCGTAGTGCACGGCAAGGCGGTCGCCCGACATCGAGATCTGCTTGACGTGGGCCAACGAGGGGAGTGCTAGCCTCGCCGCCGGTGCCAGCCGGGCGTTGCTCGTGGCAATGGATGCTTGCTTCGGGCCCTGGTTGGCGAGATAGACGATACGGCCGATTACGGTCAGCACACCCAAGACGATCAGGATGCCCATGCCGATGACCACGTACTTGAGTGCGCGGACACCAGGCCCGTCGGGCATCGGTGGAATTTGGGGTTCACTCATCGGTCGGTTTTCTTTTCTTACTCAAGTCCGTCGGAAACGAGGCGTGCGGTGACTGATGGCGGCGATGGCGTTGCGGGCGGCACCAGGCGGATAGAGGCCGGCGAGGCCGATGGCGGGGCCCGTTTGGACCGGTTCATTGCCGGGCATTTGGCAGGACTGAGCCGGTCCCGCATCCAGACGTTGATCCGTGCCGGGCGTGTTAGCTGCGACGGAGGCACGCTAGTTGACCCGGGTTGCAAGGTCAAACCCGGCCAAGCCGTGGTTGTGGATGTGCCTGAGGCCGTACCGGCCGAACCGGTGGGCGAGAACTTCCCGCTGACCGTCATTTTCGAGGACAAGCATCTGATCGTGATCGACAAGCCGCCTGGTCTCGTTGTTCACCCCTCCGCCGGGCATGAGACGGGGACGCTAGTCAATGCGCTCATCGGGCACTGTGGCGACAGCCTGTCGGGAATTGGTGGGGTCAAACGGCCCGGTATCGTGCACCGTCTCGACAAGGATACCTCGGGATTGCTGGTGGTCGCAAAGACAGATCAGGCGCATGCGAGCCTCAGCGACCAGTTTGCCGCCCACGGAATCGACGGACGCATGACGCGCCGCTACATCGCGATCGCCTGGGGGACACCGCCGCATAAGCATGGCCGGGTCGATGCAGCGCTGGCCCGTAGCACGAGTAATCGCACCAAAATCGCGGTGACGCGATCGGAGAGCGGCCGGCATGCAGTGACGCACTATGAGGTGCTGGAGGGTTACGACGACGCGAAGGGCAAGCCGATGGCGAGCCTGATCGCGTGCACCCTGGAGACAGGACGGACCCATCAGATCCGGGTGCATCTGGCGCATATCGGCAATCCCATCATGGGCGATCCAGTCTACGCCGCCCATTTCGCAGCCAGTGTCAGACGGTTGTCGGCTGAAGCGAAGGCGGCGCTGGAGGCCCTGGGGCGACAAGCTCTGCATGCCGCACACCTGGGCTTCGAGCACCCGAAGACGGGGAAACGCCTCTCGTTCGACAGCCCATTGCCAGCGGATATGGCCCGTCTCGCGGCCGCTCTGGAGGGGTAGTGCCGGCCCCTAGGGGCTGCCGATGTTAGGATGGTCCGACGGAAAACTGGGTTTTCAGCCGTTACAACTCGACACACCCGCCAACGCGGCCTTAACCCCGGCCGTCGAGATGGGTGTTACCCCCTACACCAACCCACTCAAATCAATGTTATAATCGGCCCGGACGATTTAATCGGTTATTTCGATTGAACCAGATCTTGAAACCGAGCGTTTCCAACTCATATCTGTCGGTCCTGCCGGGGGAACGCACACGATCACGTTACCCGGTGTGAACGGGAGATGACATCAAGTTGGTTTGAGTTGCTGGGCACAGACTGACATCATGCCACCCTGCCGCCATGGTGATACACCCAGAATGGCGGTGTTGAGATGACAGGAGCAGCCCTTCACCGCGGGCAGAGAAGACGCGGGCGGGGTTGAGGAGCAAATGGCTACGAAAGCACTACCGGTAATCGCTGGCGGACCGCTTGGTTTGGCTCGGTATCTCGAGGAGATACGCCGCTTCCCGATGCTCGAGCCTAGCCAGGAGTACATGCTGGCCAAGCGCTGGCAGGAACACCAGGATCAGGCGGCAGCACATCAACTCGTGACGTCCCATCTGCGTCTCGTGGCTCGAATAGCCATGGGCTATCGCGGATATGGCCTGCCGATAGGAGAGGTGATCTCCGAAGGCAACGTCGGATTGATGCAGGCGGTGAAACGCTTCGAGCCCGAGCGCGGCTTCCGTCTCGCGACCTACGCGATGTGGTGGATTCGGGCCTCGATCCAGGAGTACATCCTGCGCTCGTGGAGCCTTGTGAAGATGGGCACCACGGCGTCGCAAAAGAAGCTGTTCTTCAATCTGCGGCGATTGAAGGGGCAGATCCAGGCTATCGAGGAAGGCGATCTCAGGCCCGACCAGGTCAAGGTTATCGCGACCAAGCTCGGGGTCCCCGAGGAAGACGTGATCTCTATGAACCGGCGGCTGTCCGGGGATGCGTCGCTCAACTCGCCGGTTCGCGCGGATCAGGAATCCGGCGAGTGGCAGGATTGGCTCGTCGATCACGATCCGAACCAGGAAGAGACTCTTGGCGAAAGCCAGGAACTCGACATGCGACGCAAGTATCTGGAAAGCGCAATGGGTTCGCTCAACGATCGGGAGCGGAGGATCTTTCAGGCCCGGCGTCTGCAGGACGAGCCGGCGACGCTGGAAGACTTGTCAGCGGAGTTTGGCGTTTCGCGAGAGCGCATTCGCCAGATCGAAGTCCGGGCGTTCGAAAAGGTCCAGAAGGCCGTGCGAAACCAAGCGCGTGGCAAGGAGCAGCTCTCACTGGCGGATTGAGGCTCAGGATTGGCAGCGCGCGGATTGCTGAGAGAGCAGCCCGCGTGCTTCCCGCCAATGGGACTGGAAGCTCGCCGCTGTAACGAGCGCGATCGGGGCGCCATCCCGGGCATCGAGCTTGGGCATAGCCCCTGTCGAGATGTGTTCCCCGGTCCGGTCGATCGCAGCGAGCGTCGCGCGGAGCTTGGTTCGGTAGTCGACGTACAACATCCGCATCTGCAGGGGTGACAATTGCCCAACCACCCCCCCGACCGTGCATTCGCAAATCCGTGCCACGCGCGGTTTTTGGTCGTCGCCAGCGTGCTCGCCCCGCGTAGCGGTCAACATGCCCTCCTCGACGCACATCTGCACGACAAGCCCCTGCGCCGAGGCGGAAAACATCGAACCATCGATCAGTGACGCCTCGACTTCGATCGTTTCATTGCGGCCCGGGTGGATGAAAAACAGCGCGGAGATACCGGCGAGCATCACGATGCCGGCGACCAAGATGACCAGCAGGCGGCTGATACTGGTTGTGTCCGGCCTCGACGACCGGATCGCTGGGCTCGGATGTTCGTAAATACTGTTGATAGGCGAAAGGCCGTCATCTGCCTTGCCGAGTTTTCTCTTTCCGAATGACATGTCTGGTATCCCGTTCGGTTGGGGAACCCGCCTAATTCGATGCATCGACCACCCCCCGCTGTTTACGCCGATTCGGTCGGATGATGAGGTGATAACAACTGAGCCCAATGCGTCGCCTCGCCCTGAATTGCCGGCGTGATGCCCTAAGCGCGCGGTGCAGCGCCCGCCGCCGCGTACTTTGCAGGCTGTCGTTTTGTGCTACGCTCCTCATGCGCGCACGCAGTTGCGCAGTGGAGGACGATGATGTTGTCGCAGGTTGGCAGTCGCCGTGCGGTCCTCCTGTCGTACTTCGGCGTTCTAGGAGCAGCGGTGATGGGCAAAGTTTTTGCGACGGATGCGGCTTTGGCCGCGGCTCCCTCCAAGGGTGGCAAGACCGGCAATCACGCATTTGGCGTCAAGGACGTCGTCTACCAGCGCAACGGTGGGACCGAACGTCTAGCCCGCCTGTATCAGCCAGCGGGCGCCGGGCCATTTCCTGCCCTTGTGATGGTCCATGGCGGGGCTTGGAACAACAAGGATAGGACCGACGGGCAGAACACCGCCCTTGATTTATGCGCTGCCGGGATAGTCGTGCTGTCGCTCGATTTCCGGAACGCCCCCGAGGCGCCTTATCCCGCATCGCTGCAGGACATCAATCTCGGTATTCGCTGGCTGAAGGCGCACGCGAAGGATTTTGGCTCTAGCCCGGAGCGTGTTGGCCTCTATGGCACGTCGAGCGGTGGCCATCAGGCCATGCTGTCGGCTATTCGTCCCGATGATGTGCGCTATAAGGCCCACGTACTACCCGATGGCCCGGGCGTGGACGCAAAAGTGGCTTTCGTGATTGCGGGCTGGGCCGTGCTCTATCCGTTGGATCGCCTGGCGAAGGCGAAAGAGCAGGGAAAGAAGGAGCTGATTACCAGCCACGCGACGTTCTTCAAGGATGATGCGACGCACGTCGAGGCGACGCCTGCCCTTATCCTGGAGCGCGGCGAGAAAGTCCATTTGCCGCCCGCCATGACATTCCAAGGCACGATGGACGAATGGACGACGGCTGAGCAAGCCGAACGGCTTGGCGCTGCCTATCGGGCTCGAGGCGGCACGATGGATGTGCTGCTCTACGAGGGGGAGCGTCACACGTTCCTCAACGAGCACCCGGCCGCGCCTAATTCTGTGAAGGCGCTGGCCGCCGTTATCGCGTTCATCCGGAAGCACGCTGGCTGAGGCGCTGCTTCACGCCTCCGCGAGAATGCGCTGCACGAAGGCGGGCACGATCTCGGTCGCCTTGCCGTGGATCGCTTCGTGAAAGTGGGACACGCCTTCCGAGGGTTCGAGGTTCAACTCGACCGTGTGGGCGCCAGCCCGCCGCGCCAACGCGACAAGGCCTGCGGCGGGATAGACAGCGCCACTGGTGCCGATCGACACGAACAAGTCGCAAGCGTGCACCAACTCGGCGATGCGTTCCATTTTGTAGGGTATCTCGCCAAACCAGACGATATCGGGCCGGACGCCGGCTGACTGTTTGCAGCCGGGACAGACGGAAGATGTAGCCATGTCGCCGGGCCAGTTGAAACGCGCTCTGCATTTCACGCAAAGGCCGCGCAGCAATTCGCCGTGCATGTGGATCACATTTCTCGAGCCGCCAGCCTCGTGCAGGTGGTCGATATTCTGCGTGACGATGTTGAAGCTGCGGCCAGGCTGTTCGAGGTGCTCGCGCTCGAAGCTCGCCAAAGCAAAATGGGCTTTGTTGGGTTCCACACCCTCGAGGCCACGGCGGCGAAGGTTATAGAATTCGTGGACCTTCTGGGGCTGACGCGCGAAGGCTTCGGGCGTGGCGACCTCCTCGATATCGTATTTTGCCCATATACCTTCCTTGTCCCGGAAGGTCGCTATGCCGCTCTCCGCGGAAATACCGGATCCAGTTAGAATGACGATGTGCCTGGTGGACGACATGGCAAGGAGGTCTCGGCGTCTGTTTCGAGGTGAGATCGCTGAAGTGATACGATAGAGGGCTGGCAATATCGTGGCGAAGCAATTGAGTTCGACGTTTGCGATGAGCACGCAGTTGGCCGCGAATGCTGCACGGTTCGGGCTGTTCTATGCGGTCAACCGTGCGATGGACGCGCAAGCGCGTCGGCTGGGCCAGCGCCCGGCATACAAGCCGAAACGAGCGGTCCCGTCGGAACGGGACCTGATGGCATCGCTGGGTCAGTTGTTCGTCGCTGACGCCGATGCGGTCGGGCGAGGGTTGTATGCGGCGGCTGAATCCGATCCGGATGGCATGTCCGGGATCGTCGCACGACTGAGGGAAATGTTCGTGGAGTTTCCTCAGGCGTTGGCGCGGCGCGATGCGGCGGATGCTGACAGCGTCAGATTGGAGTCCGGTGCGGATGGCTTGCCGGACTACTACGTCCAGGACTTCCACTTCCAGGGCGGCGGATATCTCTCGGAACGGTCCGCCCGCATCTACGATGTACAAGTCGAGTCGCTGTTCTACGGTGCTGCGCAGGCAATGCGGCGGGCGGCGTTGCGGTTCGTCGCAGAGGCCATCGCGGGGCGCGATCAGCGCCGCCTGTCGCTGCTCGATGTCGCGTGTGGCACGGGACGGCTGCTGCGCGATGCGCGGCTGGCGTGGCCGGCGATGGGTTTGACGGGTCTTGATCTTTCGCCGGCGTATCTGGGCGAAGCAAGACGGCACATGAGGAGTTTGCGGTCTGTGAGCTTCGTCGAAGCAAACGCCGAGGCGATCCCGCTGCCCGACGCGAGCCAGGACATCGTGACGAGCGTATTCATGTTCCACGAGTTGCCCCCGGACGTCCGACGCGTGTCAACGCCGGAGTAATTTTCCATCGGCGGGCCGGAGCAATAGTGCATCACTGTTGAACGTATGAAGGCCCCCGCTCGCGGGGGCCTTCATACGTTCGCGCCTCTTTTTTCTTAGTCGCCGTCAGTCGGGTTATCGGCTTTGGCTTT
>CANJPN010000198.1 GCA_947475855.1 Bradyrhizobiaceae bacterium | reverse complement strand
ATGCCCGCCTTGTCCATGTCGTCGAGCGACTTCTGCACCGACCAGTTCGCAAGCGGCGGATTGTCCTTTTTCGCCTTCTTGAGTTCGGCAAGCCAAACCGGCGGCGTTACATGGTGGTGCACGTCGATCCGATGCGCGGCCCCCTGCGCGATGCTCCGCCCGCCGATGCCGATGCCGGCGATACCGATCGCCCCGAGAGCCGCCGCCCCCGTGAACAGCCCCCGCCGGCTCAGCACGGCCGGCCCGGCAGAATCGTGCCCGCAACCGCAAGCACTGTGATGGATGAGATGCTCCCGCGACTGGTCCAAGCGCTTCATATGCTGTTCCTCCCATTCGATGACGATCCGGCCCGGCGCCTTCCTTGAGACGCCGTGTATCTCGGTAGCCGCAGCCTAGAGCATCATCCGACCGGACGGAATCGCTTTCGCGATTCGCTGATCGGATAAAGATGCTCTAGATTCTAAAGATTAGAGCAGTTTCATCCGATCATTCGATCGCCCCCGGCGATCGCGTATGATCGAATACTGCTCTAACGCCTCGCACTCCCCGCGTCGAAATGAAAAATGACTCCGCGCCGGCCGCTTCCTGCCTTGCATAGATGGGCTTTCGGATTGCCGGCGAGGCGGCTTATATTGGCCGCATGACGAGCGGCGCGCGGGCGGCTGCGATTGCAGCCGAGAAAACGGAATCCTTCGAAATTATAGCAGGGTCGCCCCGGCGCGGCCTGGTGATCCTGTGCGATCACGCTTCGAACACCCTGCCCGCGGGATACGGCACGCTCGGCCTCGCCACCGCCGAATTGGAACGGCACATCGCTTGGGACATCGGCGCGGCAGCCGTGACGCGCTACCTCAGCACCGCACTTGACGCACCTGCCGTCATGACCCGCGTCTCCCGACTACTTATCGATGTCAACCGCGGCGAAGACGACCCGACACTGATCATGCGCCTCTCGGATGGCGCTATCATCCCGGGCAACCGCCATCTAGACGACACCGAAAGGTCGGCCCGCATCGCAAGGTGGTATCGGCCCTACGACGAGGCGATCAAGAGAACCGTCGCCAAGGTTGCAGCCGCAGGACGACCGCCGATCCTCCTGGGCATGCACAGCTTCACTGAAACCTGGAAAGGCGCCCCTCGACCTTGGCACGTCGGCGTTCTCTGGGAACGCGATCGTCGCATCGCAATGCCACTACTGGAAGCCTTGCGCCAGGAGGGCGACCTCGTCGTCGGAGACAACGAGCCTTACCCCGGCCAATACGAAGGCGACACTCTTTGGCGCCATGCAACCCAGGCTGGCCTCCCCTTCTGCAGCCTGGAGATCAGACAGGACCTTATTGCCGACGAAGCCGGACAAACCGACTGGGGCGGTCGCCTTGCCCGGATATTGACCGCCGTCCTCGATGCCCAGATGACAACGGCGACGTGACGACCCATATCAGGCATATCCCACTTCATCGCATTGCAGGAGCACATCATGCCCGACATCGACGATAAGACCCGCACCGAGCTCGAAGCCGCAGCCTACCGAAAGCTCGTCGAACACTTGCGCAAACGTACCGATGTGCAGAACATCGATCTCATGAATCTCGCAGGTTTCTGCCGCAACTGCCTCGCCAACTGGTATCAGGAAGCAGCCAACGAAAAGGGCAACGCGCTATCGAAGGAAGACGCCCGCGCGATCGTCTACGGCATGCCCTACAAGGAATGGCAGTCGAAGCACCAGAAGGAAGCAAGCCCGGAGAAGATTGCTGCTTACGAGGTCAACAAACCCAAGCACTGAAGCTTACTGAAACTTTGGCAGCTCTTGCTGGCGATCTTGCGCGAGTATCCGATCTCTACTCCGCCTTGATGCCGATCGAGCGCACCAGCGCACCGAACCGCGCGATATCGCTTTCGACGAGTTTCGCGGCCGCTTCCGGCGTGCTGGGCGCCGGCACGAGACCGACCGACACCAGCTTGTCCGCCACCGCCGGATCGGCAAGCGCAGATTTCAATTCCGCATTGAAGCGCGCGATGACCGGCTGCGGCGTACCCGCTGGCGCCGCCAAAGCGAAAAAGGTCGACACCATCACGTCGTCGAAACCGGCGCTGGCGAGCGTCGCGACGCCCGGAAACTGCGGCAGCTCCTTCGCCGTATTCACGCCGATCGCTGTGACGCGCCCCGCCTTGACATGCCCCAGCACGGTCGATGGCGCTGCAATCGAGACGGCGACGTCACCCTGAATCACGGCGAGTGCAGCCGGTGCCGATCCCTTGTAGGGAATGTGCACCATTTTGATCCCGGCACGGCCGTTGAATGCCTCGAAATTCAACTGCGCGATGCTCCCGACGCCATAACTCGCGTAGTTAATCGCTTTCGATTTCGCGAGCGCGACAAGATCGCCGACGCTCTTCAACCCGAGCTTCGGATCAGCGATCATGACGACCGGCCCTTCGGTCGCAACACCGATGAACGCGAACCCTTTCACGGGATCGTAGGGCAACGACGCATAGAGGCTTGGATTGATGCCGAGCGAACCACGGTCGGTCATCATGATCGTGTAACCGTCGGGCTTCGCCTTCGCTACCGCGTCCATCCCGATCACGCCGTTGGAGCCGGTCTTGTTCTCGACGAACACCGATTGCCCCAACGACGCGCCGAAACGCTCCGCCAGCGTTCGCGCCGTCAGATCCGCAGCTCCGCCGGCCGGAAACGGGCAGATCAGCCGGATCTGCTGGCTCGGCCATGCCTGCGCGTGAGCTTTCCTGTCGGCGAAAAAACACCCGGCAGCGAGAAGTGAAATCCCGAACATCATGCGCCGGGCGATTGACGCCATCGGAATTCTCCATCTTCTCGATTGAGGATTGGCCGACGCCTTGCGTTCAGACACGCCGCACAATTCCCGGTTTCAAATCCTTGATGCTTGGCGCACCAACTTGCTGCATCGCCGCCCGCAACTCGATGCGGAGCAATTCCAGCACGCGCTCCACGCCCGGTTGGCCGAACGCGCCGAGCCCCCACAGATAGGGCCGCCCCACGGCCACGCCCGAAGCGCCCATGGCCAGCGCCTTCACGATATCGGTGCCGCGCCGGAATCCGGAGTCGACGATAACGGGAATGCGCCCGCCGACCGCCTCGATGCACTCCGGAAGCGCATCGATTGTCGAGCGTCCACTGTCTTCACTGCGAGCGCCGTGGTTCGACACGATGATCCCATCGAAGCCGTTGTCTGCCGCGAGCTTCGCGTCTTCGTGCGCGAGCAATCCCTTGATCACGATCTTCATCTTTGTCGTGTCGCGCAGCCGCTTCAGAAAGTCCCAGGTCATTGCGCTCGACTGGATATTGGTGAGGCCGGAAAGATCAACCCCTTGATACATCGGACGCGTCTTGTATTGCGCCGCCAGACTTGAGTTGTCGTGGCACTGGACGCAATTGCGATTGTCGGTCCGCCGCAGCCGCATCAGGGTCTCCTGATTGCGTCCACCGTTTCGATCCACGGTCACCGCGACGGCGACGCATCCGGCCTTCTCCGCTCGCATCACGAAAGCTTTCGCGACGTCCCATTTGTTGGTCGCATAGAGCTGATACCAGATCGGCTTTCCCTGCGCGGCGATCACTTCCTCAGGCGAAACCGTCGTCTGCGTGGAGAGGATCTGCAGGTGATTTCCCACCTTTGCCGCCTTCGCCACCGCCGTCTCGCCCTCGTCGTGATAGGCTTTGTTGCTCCCCGTCGGGCAGATGAAGATAGGCGTATCGTACTTCTGTCCGAATAGCGTGACGCTCATGTCGACCTTGCTGACGTCGACGAGTCGCCGCGGCCTTAGCTGGAACTTCTGGAAGTCGGCTCGATTGGCGCGCAACGTCGCTTCGTCGTCGATACCTGAAGCCATGTAACCGAAATGTGCCGGCGGCACATTCTTTCGCATGACAGGCTCGAAATCGAACACGTTGATCGCCTGTTTCGGATCTGTGATCAGCTTGTCGAGTTCGAGCGGCGCCCAGATCATCGGATCGGGCAGCTTCGGCGGCGCGGAAAGCCCCTGCGCGAACCCGCTCGTCGCGCCATGCGCGGCCAGTGGGCTTGCAGCCAGGAAACTGAGAAACCTCCGGCGATTGAATTCGCGATCGTATTGGCCCGACTTGTCGTGACTGGTCATGGCGTTCCTCTCCGGTTTGCTTCCGCTGTTGCAAGCGCATCCTCATGCACGCCTCGCGTAGCTTGACCCCAGCGTATGCCACCTCATCGAACCGACGCAATACACCTCCAGCGACGCTCCGATACGGAGCCCCAGTCACGCTGGCTCAGATCAAATCCGCATCCGAAGACGCCCCGACTTTGGCGGCGAGCAGCGCTTGCCGCTCCGCAATTCTGTCGTTCGCCGCCGCACGCAATTTGCGAGCGACTTCAGGCGCCAGATGCTCGAGCCGCCGGAAATCTTCTTTATAGAGCTTCAACAGTCTGCACCGGCCAGTCGTGCGAAACGAACCGTAGTGCTTGTCGTCTCCAAGCATCGCCGCAAGCCCGAAAAAATCGCCGGTGGCGTAGTCCCGCTCGAGAACGTCACAGTTGAAATGGACCTGACCGCTTGCGATAAAATACATCGCGCCTCCCGGCGAGCCTCGTGCGATCACCTCGGTTCCCGGCGGCAAATTGTGGGAGTGAAACAGCGGTATGATCTCCGCCACTTGGAATGCGTCGAGATTGGCCAGTACCGGCACCCGCGACATCAACGACCAGTTCACGACGAAATCCCGCCGTCCCACTTCCTGGGCGAACCCCGTCGAGATGATCGCCACGGGCAATGCCAGGATGCAAAGGCCAACGACCATGACCATGCCGCCAAACACCCTGCCCCATGCCGTGATCGGTACGACGTCGCCATAGCCGACCGTGGTCAGCGTCGTGATCGCCCACCACGCACTCGCGGGAACGCTTCCGAACTTCTCAGGTTGGACATCGCCTTCGAGGAAATGCATGCCAGTCGCGGCAAAAATCACGGCCGCACTGAGCAGGTAGGCAGCAGCGACAAGCGCTCGGCGCTCACCGTAGATCACGCGGCCGAGCGTATGCATGGCTGGTGAATAACGCGTCAGCCGCAACAACCGCACAACGCGCAACAGCCGGACCACCCGAAGGTCGAGACCCATCATGTAGTGGAGATAGAACGGCAGGATTGCGACGAGGTCGATCAATAGATACGGTCTGCGAGCCCAATGCAGCCTTGCCTGCCAAGTCGGGAGACGCTTGAGATAGCCGACCTCCGGCGCGCTCCAGATCCGCAACAAGTATTCCAGCGTGAATAGTCCAACCGAAACCGTCTCGAAAACATCGAACCACGGCCCGTAAGCGCTATGTAGCTGCGGCACAGTCTCCAGAATGAATGCAGCGACGTTGGCTACGATCAAAACAACAAGGATGCGGTCGAAGATCTCAGAATGCCGGTCGCCATCGTGTGCGCCCTCGATGATCTCGTAGACCCGCTGGCGAAGTGTCTTGCGGTGCACAGCTAGTCCGGCCTCGACCTTCCCCGCGCCTCCGGGCAGGAAGCCTTCGACACCTGATTGCCGCCTCCGCTCCTCGTCCGTCATGCCGCTCCTCCGCGCTCCGTCGCCTGCCTCCAAAGGCTAGGCTCGCGATTCGCTCGACAATAGGCGGCATTTGGGACGCCTCCAACACCAGCCGCCAGGAAACACGATTGCCAGGTCCGCGGACATGGCAAAGGGGAACGAACTCCATCCTTCTGAACGGCTGCTCATGCTTCCCGCTCGCAAGGCCCAGCCCGCAGTTCGGTGCGATCAGGCCGCTGGCCGCAGCACCGCCCCCCCAAGCACTAACGCTGCCCGGCACAAGTGCGCCGCAAGACGCAACTATGCAAACAACCAGCTCGAGACGCCGGAGCGACGAGCAAGATCGGCCATATCGGCATCCAGCGTGGCGAGGGTGGCCAACGTCAGGTTCTGCGGCAACCAGGGCGCGCCGTGCATCTGCTGGCGGTAGGGCTGCATCAGCGTTGTCCACAGGACCGTATCGAGCGGACGCGAAGGCAGCACGAGTGGCGGCGCTCTCCGCAACCCTTCCTGAGACGACATCCACGCATGCGCCGCCTGCCAGACCTCTAACGGTGCCGGCAGGTTGTGCCGCGACTTGAGCTGGACGATGTCGAGCACGCCGGCTTCACGCACGTGCTGGGCAATCTCGAGCGTTGCGAGCCGCTGCCCATTGCGACGGCGAACGCTCCACAACCGTGACCGGTCTCGCGCAATGCGATCGGAATACTGGTCGGCGCAATTGTGCATTGCCTGCGCTTCCTCGAGCAGCTGCTCCGCGGTCAGAAGTGGCTGAAACGTCAGCCCCTTGTGCTCTCCCGGTGTGAGCCAGGGATCGGTCACGACACCCGGCCTGAGCTGCAACGTCAGACGGACTCTGTTGAGCCAGCTTTTCGCCGCGCAAATCGCGGTCTCGAAACTGATCTCCGGTCGCCATGGCGCCATGATCAAGCCATGGGCGGGCTTGTAAGGCTGGCCGGAATACCAAGCATAGCCGGCCAGCACTGCGAACGACCGGCACGGTTCCACACCGCCAGCAAAGAGAGGTTGACTGGCCAGCCAGATGGCGAAGTCTTCATGCACCGCCTTGGCGCCAAACGCGACTGCTTGCAGCCACGACGCGCTCTCTGCCCGCGACCGCGGCAGACAATTCACGATCCGTCGGGAAAATACTTCGGAGGATGGCAACTGGGGGATACTCCCCGAAAAAGCTTCCGCCGGCAGCCGCCTGAGCCAAATCGGCAAGCCCAGAGCGAGCGCGACATCCTTCAGTTGTGCGCCTTCGAGCACCAGTTCCATCGCGCGGCGGCGAGCATCCGCATCGAGTTCGCTATCAGCGATAGCGTAGAGCGCGCCTGGAAAAATCGTACCAAGATCGACCATACGTGGCGACAACCGCAGGATTCGCCGGACTTCACGACGGTTTTCGGCCGCGAAGCGCCGCGCCACACCATCAATGTCGGCTACGGCATCAATGGTGTCCGGGGTGCGATCGGCATCCCGGCGCCCAAGCAGAGAACGCATGCTCATGACGGAACTCCCTCCACCAGCTCGAAGACTGTGGGCTCCTGCCGCGATGTCGAGGCAGCCGAGCCGCGCAGTCGAGGATCTGAAGGGGAAGTCTCGCGGGCCAATACGGCGCCCAATTGACCGCACTGAGGCGAACGAGCGATGCGCCGGAATCTTCACTGCTGATCGTCGAATTGAGCCATGCATTTTCGCATGGCACGAAGCGTGCGCGACATAGCCCGGCGCCGATTTCGCACAACTCTCAATGAATGCTTGGCTGCCGTGCTCCCAACGACTGCGGAATTCTGTGGTGCATGCCCAAACGCCGCTTGCACGCCCCAGGGGGTACTCATATAGACGGGGCTTTAATGATGGATAATCAAGGATCAGGGGCGCTCGTGTTCAAGCACCGCCATCTTCTCACCTGCGCGACGCTTTCCGCTGAGGAGATCACCTCGCTGCTCGACGTTGCCGACAAGGCCGCCGAGCTCAATCGCCAGGTCAACAAGAAGCGTGAACTGCTGCGGGGGCGCACGCTTATCAACCTGTTCTTCGAGCCTTCGACGCGCACGCAAGCCTCATTTGAGCTTGCGGCCAAGCGCCTCGGCGCCGACGTACTCAATATGAATGTTGCGACATCCTCGATGTCGAAAGGCGAAACGCTGATCGACACCGCGCAAACGCTCAACGCCATGCGGCCCGACATCATCGTAGTACGGCATCACGCAGCCGGTGCCGTCGAACTATTGTCGCAGAAGGTCTCCTGCTCCGTTATCAACGCCGGCGACGGCGCGCACCAGCATCCGACGCAGGCACTACTCGACGCATTGACCATGCGCCGAGCGAAGGGGCGCATCGCTGGCCTCATCGTTGCGATCTGCGGCGATGTCGTACATAGCCGCGTCGCGCGTTCCAATATCGACTTGCTCAACAAGCTAGGTGCTCACGTTAGACTGATCGCACCCTCGACGCTGCTGCCGCCGCAGCCGGACCTGCTCGGCGTCAAGGTCTTCACCGACATGTGGAAAGGCCTGGAAGGCGCAGACGTCGTCATGATGCTGCGCATGCAGCGCGAGCGCATGTCCGGTTCCTTCGTGCCTTCGACGCGCGAGTACTACCACTACTTCGGCCTCGACGAAGAGAAGCTGGAATGCGCCAAGCCGGACGCTCTGGTCATGCATCCAGGTCCGATCAATCGCGGTGTCGAGATCGCATCCACAGTGGCCGACGGAGCCAAGAGCGTCATCCACGAACAGGTCGAGATGGGCGTTGCTGTGCGCTCGGCCGTGCTCGAATCTCTTGCTCGTCACTTGCCGAACACATGAGACGATCCATGGCCGCCAATCACAACAAGACACCAGCCGGGCCGACGGTCTTCATCAACGCGCGGCTCGTAGATCCCGGCGCGCGCCGCGATGAACCTGGCGGGTTACTCGTGCGCGATGGCGTGATTGCCGACATCGGCGGCCATCTCCGTCGAAACGCACCCGAAGGCGCCGAGGTAATCGACTGCAGGGGCAACGTGCTGTGCCCCGGACTTATCGACATGCAGGTGTTCATGGGCGAGCCCGGCTACGAGCACCGCGAGACCATCCGCACCGCCGGCGAAGCTGCAGCCGCCGGAGGCGTGACCACCATCGTCGTGATGCCCGACACCAACCCGGTGATCGATCAGGTCGCACTCGTCGACTTTATCCAGCGCCGCGCCCGCGACAACTGCGTCGTCAACGTCCGCACTTGCGCCGCCCTCACGAAGGGCCTCGAAGGCAAGGAGATGACCGAAATCGGTCTCCTGCAACGCACCGGTGCGATTGCCTTCTCCAACGGCAAGAACAGCGTCGCCGACACCAAGGTGATGCGCAGTGCGCTGCTCTACAGCCGCGACTTTGACGCTCTGATCGTGCACCATCCCGAGGATCACTATCTCGCGGCAGGCGGCGCCATGAACTCTGGCGCGATGTCTGCCCGGCTTGGCTTGCCCGCAGCCCACAAGATGGCCGAGGTCATCATCCTCGAGCGCGACATCCGCCTGGTCGAGATGACCGGCGGCCGCTATCACGCAGCCACGATCTCCTGCGCGGAAAGCCTCGGCGTCGTCAAAGCCGCGAAGGCCCGCAAGCTGCCCGTCACCTGCAGCGTCTCGATGCACCACCTGACCTTGAATGAGACCGACATCGGTCCCTACCGGACGTTCTTTAAGCTACGGCCGCCGTTACGTTCGGAAGAAGATCGCGCAGCCCTGGTTCGCGGCGTAGCCAATGGCGACATCGACGTTATCGTATCGAGCCACGATCCCCAGGACGCAGACGTGAAGCGCAGGCCATTCGCCGAAGCGGAGCCTGGCGCGATCGGGCTGGAGACACTACTCGCCGCCAGCCTGAAGCTACATCACGAGGAGAAGGTGGATCTGGCTTCCGTACTTCGGCCGTTGACGATCAACCCAGCGAAGCTCCTCGGCTTAGCTTCTGGTCGTCTCGACAAGGGTGCTCCCGCCGATCTCACGCTTTTCGATCTCAACATGCCCTGGGTCGTCGACCGCGACCACATGAAAGCGCGTTCCAAGAACACGCCATTCGACGAGGTAACACTCCTTGGCAGGGTGCTCCGCACCATGGTTGCAGGCGAGACGGTGTACCAGTACGCTTAAGCCGAGCGCTGCGGCCGGCTGCGTGGCGCGTGGGGGTTCTTCAACGACGGGCTTCAGAGATCTGCATGGGCACGCTGACCCTGCCGCTGCTTGCCGCCTTGACGCTCGGCTATCTGCTGGGCTCGATCCCATTCGGGCTGCTGCTGACGAAGGCCGCGGGCCTCGGCGACATCCGCAACGTCGGCTCCGGCAACATCGGCGCGACCAACGTGCTGCGCACCGGCAACAAGGGGCTGGCGGCCGCGACGCTCATCCTCGATGCGCTGAAGGGCACGGCAGCTGT
>CANJPN010000197.1 GCA_947475855.1 Bradyrhizobiaceae bacterium | reverse complement strand
ATCGGCCTCAACGTGATCCAGGGCTGCAAGCTCGCCGGCGCGGACATGATCATCGGCGTCGACATGAACGACGCGAAGGAAGAGTGGGGCCGCCGCTTCGGCATGACGCACTTCGTCAACCCCAAGACGATCTCCGGCGATCTCACTCAGCACCTCGTCAACATGACCAAGCGCGGCGCGGATCAGATCGGCGGCGCGGACTACACGTTCGAGTGCATCGGCAATGTCGATGTCATGCGTGTCGCGCTCGAAAGCGCGCATCGCGGCTGGGGCCAGTCGATTGTCATCGGCGTCGCGGGCGCGGGCCAGGAGATCAAGACGCGTCCGTTCCAACTCGTCACCGGCCGCGTCTGGAAAGGCACCGCGTTCGGCGGCGCACGCGGCCGCACGGACGTGCCCAAGATCGTCGACTGGTACATGAACGGCAAGATCGAGATCGACCCGATGATCACGCACATCCTGCCGCTCAACCGGATCAACGAAGGCTTCGACCTCATGCACAAAGGCGAGAGCATCCGCAGCGTCGTGGTGTTCTGAACGACGTACGAACGGCGCACACGCCGTAGGGCGGGTTAGCGGCGCACTTGGCGCTGCGTAACCCGCCGTTCCACGGCCATCGTGGGATCGAAACGGCGGAATACGCTTCGCAAATCCGCCCTACGCCGCACTTTCGCAGGGCGGAATAGCCTGCAATGCATATGCCGCCGCGTATAGGTTCGGAGATACACTCAATAACTTATGGTCTCGCGCCACGTGCTCCGCTTGAGTCGCTTGATCCAATTCGACAGCCGCTCGTGCTCGAAGGGGGCATTCCCGATCGGCTCTTCGGAAATCTTGTGCTGATTGGCGCAGACGCCGATCCGCGCGTTGCCCTGACGGAAGAAGGTCGTCGGCCCGCTTTCGCCGCACAGCCGGCACCGCTTGGCTTCACTCATTGCACTGCTCCGGAGGTCGACGTTCGAACCTCCAGATGTGCCGCAGCAACGTTAATAATCGATGAGTGCGCGCGGCGGCGGAATACGCTTCGCTATTCCGCCCTACGTCCTGCCGCCGATCGCATCGACACCTTCGTCGGGCGGGTTGGCGCAGCGTATTCCGCCATTTCACGGCATGAGGTCGAAGACGGCGGAGAACGAAGGCGGCTCAATATTCGTCCACGCCGACGCCGCGCACGACATCCGGCAAGCGGTCGGTGAGATCGCGCAGCACTGCCTGATAGTGCTCGGTACTGGTCCACGCCTGCACCGTGATCGTCATCTTGTCGTCGGCCAATTCGCTGACGATCACGCTCGGCTTGGGATCTTTTGTTACGCGGGCATCCTCGGCATACGTGTGATCGAGCCAGCGCCTGAGACGGTCGATCACCGTGGGATCGGCGAGCTTCACACGCACCGAGACGAGCCGGCGCGGCAGACGCGAGAAGTTCGTCAGCTTCTTGTTCCAGAGTTCCGAGTTCGGCACGAACTGGTAGAGCCCGTCGATCGTGTGGATCTCGCTCGCGAACAATCCGACCTCGATCACTTTTCCGGCGACCGCGCCGACCTCGATCGTGTCGCCCACTTTGAAGGGCCGCAGCCACAGCAGCATGATACCCGCTGCGATGTTCGACAGTGTCGCCTGCAGCGCGAGACCGATGGCGAGGCCGGCCGTGGCCAGCACTGCGAGCACGCTCGAAAGCTGGAACCCGAGCTGCCCGATCGCGGCGATCAGGAACAGCAGCAATACGCCGTAGCGCGCACCGGAGCCGAGCACGCCGCGCAGCGTCGGATCACCCGCGAGCTGCCGGTCCATGACGCGTAGAAGCGTTCGCTCGCTCAAGCGCGACAGCCAAGATCCCGCGATGATCAGCGCGATTGCGCCCGCCACCTGCGGCAGTGCCGAAGCGGCCCAGGCGAGGATCGCGGCCAGTAGTGTCGGATCGGATTGGGGCATCGTGTTCCATTGGTTCGATAGAATGCGCAGTTCGAGCCAGGATCAAACATTACCACGTGGGATCGAGCGACCGCGACATTCATACCCGTAAATGGTCAAGCCCCGGGTCTGCGCAATCCGATCTGCGATCGGCTGACGCGGCCGGTGCATCAAGAGGAGAGGAATGCGTTGTCGAAGTCGTTCGTCTACGCATTCTTGCCTCCCCGGCCGAAGGCTAATTCCAAGAGGCAAAAAGACGGGCGGTTTGGCGGGTGTCCCGCCAATGGGGTTCGGGGCTAGCCCCGATCGCGGCCTCGCCGCGAATTCTTCGCTGGAGGATCGCAAGCCAGCTCAGAACAGCGACCCTTGCGAGCCGCCGCCATCGCGTTTGCGCGGTGCTGGCGCAGCAGCCGAGGGCTGCGCAGCATTCGGCGTCGGAGAAACCGCGGCCGCGCCGCCCTCCAGCGCCTGCGCTGCAAAGCGCCCGTCGGCGACCTCGACGGACAGCACCGCGCCGGCCATCACTTGCCCCGTCGAACGCACGGCCTGGCCCGCACCGTCGCGCACCAGCGCATATCCGCGACCCAGCACGCTCTGATAGCTGAGCGAACGCAACATGCCGCTGCTGCCGTCGAGCACCCGCCGCCGCGCCGCGATGCCGTTTTCGAGCGCACGCCGCGCCCGCTCGGTCAGCGATTCGACACGCTCGCTCGCACGGCCGAGCCTGCCGCGAACCAGTTCCGGTGTGAGGCGCCCGCTCAATCGTTCGAGCCGTGTCCGGCGCTGCGCGGTGAGACGCGCGAGGCCGTCGCCCGAACGTCGCGCCAGCGCTTCCAACCGATCGGCAGCGCGGGAGACGCGAATTTCGAGCAACCGCGGTTGCAGACGTGCCGCGAGTTTGGCGTGACGCATTCCGTGCGCACGCGTATTGGCGAGCAGCGCGCGGCCGAGCCGCCTGTCGACTGCATCGAACCGCTGACGCGGCATGGCGACGAGATCTTCGGGACGCGGCAGACCGCGCGCCGCGGCCTTCAAATGCGTGCGGTGATTTTCGACGCTGCGGCGCACGGCGATCTTGAGCCGCAACTCGAGCTTCTCGGTCTCCTCGACGAGATCGGAGAACATCGGCACCGCCCATTCGGCGGCCTTCGTCGGCGTCGGCGCACGGGCATCGGCGACGAGATCGATCAGCGTCCAGTCGGTCTCGTGACCGACGGCGGAGATCAGCGGTATCGCGCTTTCGGCGACCGCGCGCACCACGATCTCTTCGTTGAAGCCCCAAAGATCTTCGAGGCTGCCGCCGCCGCGCGCGACGATCAGCACGTCGGGCCGGGGAATGCGGCTGCCCGGTGGGATGGCGTTGAAACCTCGGATGGCGGCTGCGACCTCGGCGGCGCTGCCTTCGCCCTGCACGCGCACCGGCCACACGACCACGTGCGCGGGAAAGCGCTCGTTGAACCCGTGCAGCATGTCGCGGATGACGGCGCCTGTCGGTGAGGTGACGATGCCGACGACGGCGGGCCAGAACGGCAGGCGGCGCTTGCGTTCCTCGGAGAACAGGCCTTCGGCCGCGAGTTTGCGCTTGCGCTCTTCCAGGATCGCCATCAGCGCGCCGGCGCCCGCGGGCTCCAGCGTATCGATCATGATCTGATATTTCGACGAACCAGGGAACGTGGTGATCTTGCCTTGCGCGATCACCTCCATGCCTTCCTCGGGCTTGAAGCGCAGCTTCTGGAAGTTGCCCTTCCAGATCACGGCGTCGATCTTCGCCTTGTCGTCCTTGAGGCCGAAGTACGCGTGGCCCGACGAATGCGGCCCGCGATAGCCGGAGATCTCACCGCGCAGGCGCACGTAGCCGAAGCCGTCCTCCAGCGCACGCTTGATCGCGCCGCTCAGCTCTGAGACGGTCATTTCAGGGCTGTTGCTGGCGGCGCGGGAGGATTTGGCGGCGGGCTCTGGCACGGCTTTTTCGAATCCACTGCTGTTGCTTCAGCCCCGAGTTATACAACACAGGGGCTGAAGCAAGGCAGGCGATAGCTCACGAAGCCGTGGATAGCGCGGCCGTCAAGACTTCGTCACGACCGCTTCGAGATAAGTGCTGGGCACGACCAGGGTGCCATTGCCGCGGTTCGCATGTTCCAGGAGCTCGAGAATATCGGCTTCGAGCTTGGTCTGGCCCATGGGGTCCAGGGTCGCGAAGCCCTTGTTCACAGGTCCGTAATAGGTTTTGAACACGTCGAGCCAATGTCGCGGCGAGCTGTACCGGAAATTGAAGATCTGCACATTCGCTTCGATGCGGTGGCCCGGGAACAATTCCGCCAGACGCGCCTCCGTTCCCCACAGTGCAGGTGATTTCACGCCGGCCGGCGGGGCCACATGACGGCCCAGCGTCTTGAAAAGCTGGCCGATGAACCCGTCCGGTGTCCAGTTGGCGAGCCCGATGCGGCCGCCCCGTCGCACCACGCGCGACAGCTCACTCGCCGCCTTCTCCTGGTTGGGCGTGAACATCACCCCGAACGTCGACACCGCCGCGTCGTACCGGCCGTCGGCGAACGGCAGGTCTTCGGCATCGGCCTCCTTGAAGGTGACGGTGACGCGCTCCGCGGCAGCGCGCTCCTTCGCCGCGTCGAGCAGCGCGCCGACATAGTCCGTCGATGTCACGTCCGCGAAGCGGCGTGCGGCGGCGAGCGTGGCGTTGCCGTTGCCGGCTGCGACGTCGATCACACGCTCGCCGGCTTTGAGGTCGATCGCTTCGCACAAGCGTTCGCCGACGATCTGCAGCGTTGTGCCGATGACGGCGTAGTCGCCCGCGGCCCAGGTCGCCTGCTGGCGTTGCTTGATGGCGGCGAAGTCCGGCGAAGCCGTTGTGGTCATCATGGGACGATCCTCTCTTGCTGATGGACGAAGAAGGAAGCGACGGGTGTTCCGGAGGGAACATTCGGTCCGGCGCTTTGGTCGTAGCGAGCAACCACTGGTGGCCGCTCTCGTGGCCTTGTAGATAGAGGGGACGGATCGCCATGCGAATGATCGGGCCACCTGATCGCATGATCGATCGTCCAGATCGCAGGAGTAGCCGCGATGATGGATCCGCTTTCGGAAGTACTGCGTTCGGTCCGTCTCACCGGCGGCGTGTTTCTCGATGTGCGCATGAGCGCGCCGTGGAGCGTGATCTCGGAGGTCACGGCCGGCGACGTCACTGCGTTCCTGGCGAAGCCAGCGCAGATCATTTCATTTCATGTTCTGCTGACGGGCCGCTGCCTTCTGACGGTTGGTGATGATCGGCCGCTCGAGGTCGCAGCCGGCGAAATCGTTCTGATGCCGCGCAACGATCTGCACATGTTATCGAGCGCGGTCGGATTGAAGCCGGTCGACGGGCGCAGCCTGGTGCAGCCTTCGCCAGACGGCGGCCTGGCACGTGTCGTGTACGGCGGCGGCGGCGAGCCCGCGCATTTGGTGTGCGGCTTTCTCGGCAGTGAGCAGGCCGGAAATCCGCTGCTGTCGACGCTGCCGAAGGCGCTGAAGCTCGATCTGAGACAGGGCACGTCACGCGATTGGGTCGAAGCGTCGGTGCGTTTCGCGGCGGGTGAACTCGCGGAAGGCCGGCTCGCATCGTCGAGCGTGATGTCGCGGTTGTCGGAAGTGCTGCTGGTCGAGGCCGTGCGGCAGTACGCGTCGACACTCCACGAAGGCGAAACCGGCTGGCTCGCCGGCCTGAGCGACCCTTATGTCGGCCGCGCGCTGGCGCTGATCCACCACGACATCGGCGGCCCCTGGACCACCGAGATGCTGGCTGAGAGAGTTGCGCTGTCGCGCAGCGCTTTCACAGAGCGCTTCGCCACGAAGGTGGGAATGCCGCCGATCCGCTATCTCACGCATTGGCGTCTGCAGACCGCCAAGCTGCACTTGCGCGAGACGAAAAAATCGGTGAGCCAGATCGCGAACGCCGTCGGTTACGACTCCGAAGAAGCCTTCAGCCGCGCGTTCAAGCGTGAGTTCTCGCTGTCCCCCGCACACTGGCGCGAGCAGTTCATCTCGACCTCTGGATGAACTGTGCGGCCCGTCGCCAGGATGATGCGGCGAACATCGCACTCCCGGCTCGAGACTAATCATCCGGACGGCCCGCACCGACACTCGGGGAGGGAGGTGTGTGGCGGTGTGGCGGCACGAGCCGTCCGGTTGCGGGACTGCCGGGGCAGACATCTCGCGATGCCAGTCCGACAGTCCCGCTACACCGGTACTTGGAGGGCGGGGACCAACCAAGTCCGGTAGCCGATACCCGCTTTCGCGGGATTGGTTTGACCGCGCGCGCATGACAAACTGTGTCGCGTGACGCGCCTTGGATCTCGTATGGTGGCGGCAGCAAGTGCGCTCGGGGTTGGGGCGCACGGTGTCGAGGGCCGCTCGTCCAAGGGCCGGTGGTCGAACCTAGTGCCGGTGGGTCTTTTGCCCGTGCCGTTGGTTCGATCGCCGCCGCTTTGGTGAGAGCATATCGCACCGAAATTGTGTGTACAAAAGGGCACAGGCAAGGCTAATTCGCCCAATTTCTCTTTTTTAAATCAACTCTCGGTCCGAACAGTGAAATATTCAAGGCACGAGTATATCGATGTCGATCAGCAGCCTCGCCAATATCGAAGGTATTCAGCACGGTAACGGCCTCGGCAGAGTGGCTGCTTGCGCGCTGATGGTCACGCCGCAGCGCTGGAAGTATGCCACCGAAAATGCCGCCGAAATCGAGCGGCACTGGCAGACGCGCCTCGCCGAGCGGCCGCAAATGTTCAACGGCGCAGTGCATCTGCTGGCCGGGGGCCGCTGCGACCAGCACGGCTTTGAAGGTGAGCTGCTGGCCACTGATTTCAAGAGCTACCTGCATTGGCGCGACGCGGGCTTCCCTGTGGCCGGCGTGCGGGACGCATTCGGCTCTGCACTGATCCGTTCGGCCGAAGGCCACGTCATCCTCGGCCGCCAGCGCGCGGGCAACATCAACGAGGGACTCGCCTATCTTCCCGGCGGCTTCATCGACGCGCGCGACGTGACGCCGGCCGGAACGATCGACATCGCCGCGAGCATCCTGCGCGAACTCATCGAGGAAACCGGGCAGTCGCCATCCGCTTTCCACAAGGTGCCAGGCTTTCTGCTCACGCAGTGGAACGCGCTGTTGTCGTTCGCACTGGAGCTCAGATCGCCGCTACCAGCCGATGCCCTGCGCGAGCGCATCATGGAGCACATCGCAGCCGACCCCCAATCCGAGCTCGTCGACGCGGTGATCGTGCGATCGGTTGCTGAAGTGCGCCAGGCCGGCGTGCATCCCTATGCCGGCCTGTTGCTTGAGTGGCTGTTCGCCGATTCTTGACGCCGAACCGAGGTTGCCAAACCTCTCGGCCTCCTGCACACCGTGGCAGACACAACCAGAATTCGATTCGCCAGAACCCGAATAGATGGCCGACGAAGACAGGATCATAACCGGCGCAAAGCGCGAGCAGGACGCCTTCGAGGCGACGATCCGCCCGCAATCGCTGACCGAATTCATAGGCCAGGAACAGGCCCGTGCGAACCTGCGCGTGTTCGTGCAGGCGGCGAAGGCGCGGGGCGAGGCGCTCGATCACGTGCTGTTCGTCGGCCCGCCAGGGCTGGGCAAGACGACGCTGTCCCAGATCATGGCGAAGGAGCTCGGCGTCGGCTTTCGTGCCACGTCCGGTCCCGTGATCTCGAAGGCCGGCGATCTCGCGGCCCTTCTGACGAACCTAGAAGAGCGCGACGTACTGTTCATCGACGAGATCCATCGTCTCAATCCGGCGGTGGAGGAAATCCTCTATCCGGCGATGGAGGACTTCCAGCTCGATCTTATCATCGGCGAAGGTCCCGCCGCGCGATCCGTGCGCATCGATCTCGCCAAGTTCACACTGGTGGGCGCGACGACGCGAGCAGGCCTCCTGACGACGCCGCTGCGCGACCGCTTCGGCATTCCGATTCGCCTCAATTTCTATACGATCGAGGAGCTGCAACTCGTTGTCGAGCGCGGCGCGCGTGTCTTGAAGGTCGAGATGACGCCCGACGGTGCCCGCGAGATCGCACGCCGGTCACGAGGGACGCCGCGGATCGCCGGTCGCCTCTTGCGACGTGTGAGGGATTTCGCATCCGTCGATGGGTCGCATGCGATCGATGCCAAGTCAGCCGACAAAGCGCTGACCGCTCTGGAGGTCGACAACGAGGGCCTCGACACGCTCGATCATCGCTACCTCAACTGCGTCTTGAAGAACTACGACGGCGGCCCTGTCGGTATCGAAACACTGGCCGCAGCACTGTCGGAGCCGCGCGACGCGCTCGAGGAGATCGTCGAGCCATATCTGCTGCAGCAGGGCTTCATCGGCCGCACGCCGCGTGGGCGCGTCGCCACCATGAAGGCGTATCGGCACCTCGGCATGTCCGGCCCGTCGCGCAATGCCATCTCGCAGCCCGAGCTGTTCGGCGGCGACGAGGGGGAGTAATTCCGCCGAGCTGAAGAACAGACTCAAGTGCACTCACAGCTCGGACGAGGTCGCGGACGCGGCCTGGCCCGAGCGCCGTCTCGAAAGTTCGGAGCCGCACAGCGGGCCAGAACTTTCGCTTAAGGGTATAAAGTTGCGGTCGCTTCAACAGGTGAGCAAGGGGCAAGCGCCGCCTCGCCGATCACTCGTCAGGACCTCAGCCGGAGCGTCGTGAGCTGCAATGCGATCTGCCGGAATGCGGCCTTCAATTCGTCGCCCGAGGCGGCATTGAAGAAGTAGCTCGACGTTCCCTGCGGATCTTCCGGCGCTGTCGAAGCACAATTGCGCAAGGTGTCGATGGCGAGCTGGCTGCCGCCGAGCTGGAAGCCGACCGTATAGACCTTGACGCCGGCTGCCTTCATGGCGGTGCACAAGCTGACCGCGGTATTGGAGATCGTCGTCGCCTGGCTCGAGGTGTCCCCGTAGCTGCTGCCGCCCGTGGTGTTATAGATGCCGTCCGTCATCAGCACGGCGATCTTCTGCAGCTTCGGGATGCCTTTCGGGCCCAATGTAGTGAGATCGCTATAGCTACCTGCCTTGCTGTCGGTCGGCCAGATCGAACTCCATTTCGGCGAGATGAGATACCAGGCCCATGCCGTACCGAGCGCGCCGGCCGTCGTGCCGTCCGCGGTGAAGGCGTCGATCCGGTCTTTGAGCAGCGCTTTGTCGGTTGTCAGGGGTACGATCTGCTCCGACGGACTCGTGCATGAGCCCGAGCCGCTGTAGTTGCTGTTGTTGGAGTTGCGGGTGCCATCGTAGGCGTTGAGCCACGCGTTGGCCCCCGGCGCTTCGTCCGTCAGCGCATGTGCACCGGTGCGCTCTGTCACGCAGCTCTTGAGCGTCTTGCCACTCCAGGTCGCACCCATGCCCGAGACATCCGTCATGAAGGTCCCGACATTGACGCGCGGGGCGAACGGGGCGAGCGCCACCCTCGAAGATGCAGCCGATTGGTCGTCCCAGACGACGATATCGACGAGATCCTTGGCTGCGGCTTTCAGATCCTCGATCTTCTGACCACTCATCGATCCCGTGGTGTCCAGCATCAAGGAGATCTCGAGATTGCTGCCACCTTCGCCGCCCGACGCGATTTCAGCTTCTGTAACCAGTGTGGCCTGCATTTGCGGGAAGCCGACGAGTTTCAGGAATGGGGTCGCCACCGCCAGGCTGATCGTGCCCCTGAGCACCGTAGAGTTCGTCACGAGCGCGAAAGCGGGCGCGTCGCCGCCGATGTCTCGCGGACGCATTTCCTGGAAATAGGTCGTGGCGGCGTTAATGCCGGCTGTCGGATCGTGCGACGCAGAAAGCTGCACCGCACGGCCACCCGCCAAAGCAGCGGAATCGAGAACCGTTTGCACCTTGCTTTTGGCCGAGTAAACTCGGGCAACGTCGATTGCGCCACCGACCATGAGCATAAGCGACACGCAAGATACATACCTATCCCCTTGCCTCAGGCCGTCCTCTGAACTGACCCATACCACCGACACCGCTTCGTCTCGTCGACCAGCATGCGCATCGTTCGCGGTGGTCGGGCGACGAGGCT
>CANJPN010000196.1 GCA_947475855.1 Bradyrhizobiaceae bacterium | reverse complement strand
TGTCGCGCCGCTACATGAGCCTGGAAACGATGGCCGGCTTCTGCGATGATGCCACCGTCAGGCCGCCGGCAATCCCGGCCGCCTGACAATCCGAGCCGCGGCGCTCCGGATCATGCCTGTGGGCTTACACCACGTGTTGGGGCACTACATACAGGTTGGCCAGCGCAGTATTGATGACCGCTACTGCTGCACTGCATTTGGTCGGCATGGAGGCCATGACGATTAATTACTCAGTGGCCAGTATGGCGTCGACAGGCAATTCAAATCATGTGTTGCTGGCGCTTGGTGTCGGTGTGGTTACTCTGCTGGGTTTCGGTGCAGGTGGTGCTGCGGTCGTCGTCGAGAAACTTCGCGGGCGCATCGATTCGCAGTTGCTGAAACTGCAGATCGAGGTCGCGGAGCGGCGCCGCGCACAAGCCGAGGTGGAGCGCAGCGAGGCGCGGCTGATTGTGCACCAAGCCATCATCGCCGAGCTCATGAGCCAGGACGGTTTTCGTTTCGGAAGCCTCGAAGAGGCAACGCGTCATCTCATGCGCGCACTCGCTTCTGGAATAGGGGTTGAGCGTGCAGGCATCATGCTGCTCGACAGTACAAAAGCGTCAGTAGTCTCCAAGGAGGTCTATGTCGTCGAGGACGACGCTTTCGTCGTTCCACAAGGCTATGGTTCGGCCAGGCATCTTGCGGCGCTTAAGCGTTCGTCTTCGAGTAACGTAGTCACAGTCGACGATACGTCGATCGATAACGGACTCGATGAATTCCGCGAGCTGTTCTTCGAGAAGCACGGAATAAAGTCGGTGCTTCATGCCCCGATCATCGCACACGGTGATCTCGTCGGTTTCATGACCTGCACAAACATCACGCGTCGCGTCTGCTGGACTGCGGAACAGCGAGTGTTCGCGCTGAGCATTGCAAATCTGGCTGCCGTCGCCATCGAACGCCACCAGCGCATCGCGCTCGAGGCATCGGCAACGACCACAGCGAAACGTCTCACGGCGCAACAGAAGATACTCAATTCGCTGATTGTTTCGGAGCGGTTGCTCAAAGGCGAGATCGGTGAGTTGCTAGGTGAGGTCTCGACTGTAGTGTGCAGCGAGATGCAGGTCGATCGCCTCAGCGTCAGGTTCTTTGCGCACTCCGGCATAGAGGCTGTCCACACGGAAGTCTTTCTTGCCGAGGAGGAACGCATCGTCGCCGTCGCGCGCGATCCCAAGCGGCACTATCCCAAACGGTTTGTCAGTGCCATCACGGCGGGTCCGTTGGTGGTGGGCGACTGCGCAACTGATCCTTTGACGTCGGCTCAGTACGAAACGCGCCTGCGTCCACGACGCATTCGTGCCATGCTGCATGCGCCGATCCGCAGCGATGACCAGATCGTCGGCGTGATCGCGTGCTCGATGTACGACAAGCCCCGCGAGTGGACCGCGGAGGACATCCTTCTGGCGACGAGCCTGGCGAACGTCTTTGCGCTCGCGCGCGAGCGCCGCCTGCGCCTTCAGACAGAGGAAAACCTTCGTCAGGCCAACATCGCCGCCGAAGAGGCGAACCGAGCCAAGAGCCTGTTCCTCGCCAACATGAGCCACGAGATCCGGACGCCGATGAATGGTGTGCTCGGGATGGCGGATCTGCTGTCGCGTTCCGGGCTCGACGATCGTCAGCGGCGTATTGCCGGCACGATCACGGAGAGTGCGCATTCGCTGTTGGCGATCATCAACGACATCCTCGATATCTCGCGCATCGAGGGCGGCAAGCTACCGCTCGAGGTCTCGGACTTCGACCTCGCCCACTGCGTGGAGGAAGCCGTCGAGCTTCTGGTGCCGCAAGCGCATAAGAAGTCTCTCGACCTGAACCTTTACATCGACGCTGACGCGCGTGGCTCGGTAACCGGCGATCCCGTTCGGTTGCGGCAAGTGTTGGTCAATCTCATCGGCAATGCGATCAAGTTTACGCAGCACGGAGAAGTTTCCGTTCTGGTCATGCCGAACACCGAGACCGCTGCTGGAGGGCTCCGCTTCATCGTGAAGGACACCGGCATCGGCATCCTTCCCGATCTTCAGGCGAAGCTATTTCAGCCATTTACCCAGGCAGACACGTCGATCACGCGCCGTTTCGGCGGCACGGGTCTTGGCTTGTCGATCTCACGGCATCTCGTTCAATTGATGGGGGGCCGCATCGGACTGGAGAGCGCGCCGGGACAGGGCGCACTGATCTGGTTCGCGCTTCCGATGGACGTCCATCAGAGCTTTCCAGATGCCGACGAGGGCCCGACGAGCCTGGCTGGCAGGCGTGTGCTCGTCGTCGATGACCGCGCGACCAATCGCGAGATCGTGACGTCCTACATGGCGTCGAGTGGCGCGCTCGTCGAAGCCGTCGAGGATGCTGCTGCCGCAATGAATCGGCTGGAAGTTGCCATCGTCGCCGGTCGTCCATTCGATCTCGTCATCATCGACTTCATCATGGAAGGCTGCGACGGCGTCGAGCTGGCACGCCGCATCACCGCGACGCCGTCGCTCGAGGGGGTCAAGATGATCCTGCTTTCGTCGATCGCGTGGAGCGCCGACATTGGGGATCACGCCGCAGCCGGCATCGATAGGGTTCTGCACAAACCTATCCGGCGCGACGAGATCATCGCTGCAGCCAACGACTGCTTGCTCCAAGCCAGCAAGGCGGCAAGCCATGACGCTATCGAACGCAGCGACGGGCTCGAGCTTGTGTCGCTGGGAATGAGTGTGCTCGTCGCCGAGGACAATCCAGTCAACCAGATCGTCGCAGAAGAGTATCTTTCGTCGCTCGGCTGCACTGTCACGATCGCGGAGAACGGCCTCCAGGCCTTGAAAGCGATCGAGCGCGGCGAATTCGATGTCGTGCTGATGGACTGTCAGATGCCGGAAATGGACGGCTACAGCGCCACGCGCGAGATCCGTGCTCGCGAGAAGTCCGGCGGTCTTGGCCACCTGCCCATTCTTGCAGTAACTGCGAATGCCTATGAAGCAGATCGCCAGCTCTGCCTGGCGGCCGGCATGGACAGCTATCTGAGCAAGCCCTACTCGCAGATACAGCTTGCTGACGCTCTCCGAAGCGTCATGCAATCGGCGAAGCGCGCGACGACTGTGCCGTCGGGACAAGCGACCTCGGCGGCACCGCCCTCGGCGAGGTCAGGACCGGAATTAACACAGGCTCGGATCGAGACACGGCACGGCGGGCATGGACAGCCCGCTGCGGGGGGAACGCGCGACCAATCTGAAATGGCTGGGGACGCAAGCGTTGTGCCCAGAGCTATTGCCGCGGTTCGTCCCAAGTTGCGCGAGAAGCTACGGCGTACCTATCTGCGGTTCGCGCCGAAAATGATGAAGAGCATCGATGCAGCGCTCGAAGCCAACGATGCAACAGCGATCGCTCTGTTCGCCCACAGCCTGAAATCCGGGAGCGCGAACGTCGGTCTCGACGAGATCACCCAGTTGTGTGCAGCGCTGGAAAGCGCTGGTCGCGCGGGCGACCTGGCCATCTGCAGGGGGCTCATTGCTGAAATCGCCGAGCTGAACGATGCCATTGCCGCAGGCCCGGCGCACAAACGCGCGGCCGATGTGGGCTGAGTTTCAGCCCACAAGCCTCGCGTAGCCTTGACCGGTCGTTTCTGCGAGGATCGAGGCGTATTCCTCGTAATGGGCATGGCCCGGTCCGATGTCGCCGAACACGTCGGGCTGGAAAGTCTCGCGCCTGAGATAAACGATCGGAGCGCTGACCGGCACCAGAACGGCTTTCTGCTTGTTGAGCGTCGTGATGAGGCCGCGCATCATGCCGGCCCGGTCGATTTGCGAGACGATCACCATCCGCATCGAGCCCTTGGTCAGCGACACCAGGTGGATGAACATGGATGACGCGGGAATGTAGAGCCGGCCGCGATGCGCGTAGGTTGCGTCGGGCCTGTCTCCTTCCTCGAACAGTAGGCTCGGCCAGTCGCCGTCCCATGTGATGTCGGTGCGGTAAGCCACGAACTGGCCCTCGACGGTGAACGATGGGCGCAACGTCAGGTAGCTGCCGAGATAGTGGTCCACGGCCGCGCGGCTGTAGGCGCCCATGTAGACGGGCGCGACATCCTTGCTGGCGCTGGGTCGCCCGGGCTCGTCTCTCCCGGCTGTTTGTCCCGACCAGGTCGCCTTGATTTCCTCGAAGTCCAGACCCAACACCATGCATACGTCAAACAGGGTCTGGTCGCGAACCGGCCGGCCGTGCAAAAGGTTCTGGATCGTCTTCTCATGACAGTCGGCCGCGTCCGCTAGCTCCGCTTGCGTCATCTTCTTTTCGATCATCGCAGTCTTGATGCGGGCTAGTCCGGCGTTACGCTCCGCGGCGGCCATTTCGTCGTTCTCCCCTTGAGTTCAGTAATCGAATTTACCGGAAAATTCCGGTACATGCACGTGCCACCATCGCAAAGATTTCCCGGAACTCCGCAGTATGCCGGAGACTTGCTGGAAATGCCGTTCGGCAGCCTGACGTTTCCGTCTGGAATAAGTGATTATCCAGCATCGAACGAACGGCGCCGTCCCCCCTCCGGTGCCCCGCTCGATCCGGATGTCAGGACGAAAAGCATCTGACGTCGCCGCCAGGGGCCTGTTTCCCCTCCTTCCCCCGGGGCTCCGGCGGCTACTCGGGTGGCGAACGGTGCATATTGCGCACCGGTCGCTGCCCGAACTTCATTCCATGCTCCCGCCGACCCAGCGCAGATCTGTTGGCGCCGCATAGAGTGCTCCTTCCTTGAGCGATGTGCCCGTTCGACGGGCGATACAAGCGGCGGGCATGGCCTTATGATGACGGCTCGAACATGTATGACCCAGGAGCTTGCTATATGGCCTTTCGCAGTGTGTCCGCAGCGCTTGCCGCCGTCATTGTCCTATCCGCCCATCCGGCTGTTGCCCAAACATGGCCGGCAAAGCCCATCCGCGTGATCAATCCGTTCGGGGTCGGCAGCGCGACCGACGTCATTCCTCGCATTATCCTGGAGCAGGTACAGCAGAACATCGGTCAGCCCGTCCTTGTGGAAGCGAGACCCGGGGCCGGCGACACGACCGGCACGGCCCAAGTGGTCAATTCGGAGCCGGACGGCTACACGCTGCTGGTCAACTCGTCCGCGCACACGCTGACGCCGGCAATGTACAAGTCCCTCAGCTTCGACCCTATGCGCGACTTGGTCGGCGTCGCCATGCTCGGCGTGATGCCGCAAGTTTTGATTACGTCGCCGGCCGCTGGCCTGAAGACACTCAAGGCCTTCGTCGCCGATGCGCAGGCTAAGCCCGGCACGTACAACTATGCTTCGACCGGCGTCGGAGCTGCGACCCACGTCAGCGTTGAGAAGTTCCGCCTGAGCGCCAAGTTCGAGGCTACCCATGTGCCTTTCAAGAGCGGTGCGGAAGGGATATCGGAGGTCGTCGCCGGCCGTATGAACTTCTACTTCTGCCCGATCGGCACGGCGCTGCCATTCATTCAGGAAGGCCGCTTGCTGGGCCTCGCCGTGAGCACGCCCAGGCGCGCCGTCGCGTTGCCGGATGTGCCGACGACGATCGAGGCCGGCTATCCGAATTCGGACTACACGTTCTGGTTCGCCCTTTTCGCGCCCGCCAAGACGCCGCGTCCGATTGTGGATCGTCTCCACCAGGAAGCGATGAAGGCCCTCGAAGCGCCCAGCGTCAAGACGCGGTTGGCGCAAAACGGGGTCGAAGCGCTGGTGATGACGCCGGCCGACCTCGACAAGCTCGTGGCGACCGAGATCAAGGACAACATCGAGCTGATCAAGACATTGGGTTTGAAGACCAATTGATGCGGTCCTGCCGCCAGGAGGTATTAGCGGTACCTGTCCACAGCTGTCCGCCGCTCTACCGCCGAAATCCTGCCCTGTGATCGCATTACGACGGAAGTCGCGTATTCCTGACGTTGAGGAAGACGCGATTGGCGTGTGATCGGCCGGAGGTTCCTAGAAGTGACGCATCGGGAAGCTTCGATCGCATTGCGCCGGTTCGGACTTGGACCGCGCCGAGGTGATCTCGCGCGTATTGCCGGTGATCCGAGGGGCTACGTTCTAGCGGCCATCGGAAACAGGCAGGGGGCCATCGTCGAGGATGCGGAACTAGAGCCGAGCCACCTCTCGTTTCTGGCGTTGCGGACAGCACAACGCGACCAGCGCACTGCGCGCAATATGCTGTTGGAGGTGGGCAAGGACGCTGCCGCCCCGGGGGCGAAGTCGCCGCCCGGATCGGAAGCCGCAAAGCCGGACACGCTCAAGCCGGTTGCTCCGACCTCCATCGGCGATGGTTCAGCAAAACCAGGTGAAATTCGCCGCGAAGTGTTTCGTGAGGAAATCAGGGCGCGTCTCGAGCGTGCAGTGACGACCGACCAGCCGTTCCTCGAACGCCTGGTCTATTTCTGGTCCAATCACTTCTGCGTATCGGTCATCAAAGGCCCGCTGGTGCGCGTCATGGCCGGGGCCTTCGAGCGCGAGGCGATCCGGCCGCATGTGCTCGGACGCTTCGGCGATATGCTCAAGGCCGTCGAGCAACACCCCGCGATGCTCGTCTACCTCGACAATGCGCAGTCGATTGGCCCGAACAGTCCCGCCGGCCGCAATCGCGGCAAGGGATTGAACGAGAACCTCGCCCGCGAGATCTTGGAACTGCACACGTTGGGTGTTGCCGGCGGCTACACCCAGGCGGACGTCACGAACTTTGCAAGCATCATCACCGGCTGGTCGGTTGCCGATCCGCAGCTTGCGGCAGGCGTGGCTGGGAATCCGCGCCTTGCTGCAAAGTTCGGCGGCGAGGACCTGGTGCCCGGTCGCTTCGTCTTTACGCCGAACCGGCACGAGCCCGGCGCGCTCACGGTGCTCGGGAAGCGTTACGAGGATCGCGGCATCAGGACGGGCGAGGACGTGCTCGGCGATCTCGCGCGACATCCATCGACGGCGCGCCACATCGCAATGAAGCTCGCCCGCCACTTCGTTGCCGATAATCCGCCGGCCGAACTGGTCGATCGCCTTGCCAAGACGTTCCGCTCCACCGATGGCGACCTTGCAGCCGTCGCGCGTGCATTGGCGACGTCTCCGGAATGCTGGGCGGTAGCGCCCCGCAAGGTCGTTCCGCCGCACGACTTCGTGGTGTCGTTGATCCGCGCCTTCGATCTGAAGATGCGCCCGCCCGAGGCGATACGGATCGCAGCTGCGATCGGCCAGCCTCTGTGGGGACCGCCGTCGCCCAAGGGATGGCCTGATGATGACGATGCGTGGATGGGACCTGCCGCGGTACGCGAGCGATTGCGCATTGCAGAGCGTGTCGCGCGGGATGTCGATCGCAAGCTCGATCCTCGCGCTGTCGCGACCGACCTATTCGGCGATGCACTCTCCGATGCTGCGCGCCTCGCGATCGAACGCGCCGAAGCGCGCGAGCAAGGCTTCGAACTGCTCGTCATGAGCCCCGAATTTCTCAGGAGATAGGCCATGACAGCTTGCAAAGAAGCCCATCTCATATCCCGGCGCTCAATTCTCGGCGGCGCGGTCAGTCTGTCGCTTTGGGGCGCACTGCCCAGAAGATCCCATGCGGGTTCGCGCGATCCGCGTTTGTTGACCGTGATCCTGCGCGGTGGTCTCGACGGACTGTGGCTCGCCTCGCCTACCGGCGATCCTGATCTCGAGCGGCTGCGCGGCCGCTTCGCAATGACCCGTTCAGGGGAATCTGCTGGGCTGCCTCTCGATGCGTTCTTCGTGCTCAATCCAGCGATGCCCTACTTTCACGGGCTCTATCAGAAGCGAGAAGCGCTGATCGTCCACGCGGTTGCGACGCCCTATCGCGAGCGGTCTCACTTCGACGGCCAGGACGTGCTCGAAAGCGGACTGCCAAGTGTCGGGCGCGTAGAAGATGGCTGGCTCAACCGCGCGGTCTCAGGCTTGGCCGTCGAAGCCAAGGCGAATCCTGGCGGTCTCGCCAAGGCAAGCCCCAAGGGGCTGGCAATGGGCGCTGTCGTGCCGCTCGTAATGCGCGGACCTGCCTCCGTGCTGACCTGGATTCCCCAGACTTTCGGGATTCCGCTGCGAGAATCGACGATCGCCCGCCTGACGGATCTTTATGCCGAGACCGACCCTGGGCTTGCGAAGGCGTTCGCGGACGGCATTGCCCTCGACAAGGTCGCGACTGCCGGCGGAACTGCTGGCGTACCTTCAAAGTTGCCGACGCCGGCTCCACCGCAGCCGCCATTGGTGCGCGAGTTCGTCGACACGGCGGAAGCCGCAGCCCGCTTCCTGGGTAGCGCCGATGGTCCGCGCATCGGTGTGCTGAGCTATAACGGCTGGGACACCCACGCCAACGCCGGTGCGATCAAGGGCCAGCTAGCCAATCGCCTCGGCGGTCTTGACGCTGCCATCAAGGCCTTTGCCGAAGGTATCGGTCCGGCGTGGAAGGACACTGTCGTTGTCATCGTGACCGAGTTCGGTCGTACAGCGCGGATCAACGGCACGGAAGGCACGGACCACGGCACGGCGACTGCGGCGTTGATCATGGGCGGCGGCGTGAAGGGGGGCCGTGTCGTCGCGGACTGGCCTGGGCTCTCCGAGAAAGCGTTGCATCAGGCCCGCGATCTCAGGCCAACCCGCGACTTGCGAAGCGTCTTGAAGGGGGTATTGCGCGACCACATCGGCATTCCCGACAGGGCTCTGGCCGAGGTCGTATTCCCATCGAGTGGCAGCGTCATCGCGCTCGATGGGCTGATCGCTTGAGCTACCGCTTTTCCATTGCCTTGCCGTCGGATGGCGCGGATGCCGCTGCGTCCTGAGGCGCCACTTCATCCTCCCGCGACATCCACGTCAGCAACAGCATGGCGGCTGCAAAAGCCGCGATGCACAAAAGCGCGACGTTGAGCTGGCTCGCACCGGAGCCGAACAGCCGCACGCAGAAATCGATGATCTGGTCGTACTTCAAGACAGCAATGCCGCTGCCGACGATGCCCCCCATTCGTGCGAGGTTCTGCACGCTCTCTTCCTGCCGGCGGTAGAAGTAAAACAGCAGGACGAGCCCCCAGACCCCCAAAGCGAAGCTGAACAGCGGCGCAACCGACCGGTATCCTCCCGACGGCCCTCCGCCGAAATAGATGAGGGCCGCCGACTGCAGGAACGCATGGCTCATGATCGGGTAGACGACCATGGCGGCAGCTCCGATCAGCACGCCCCGCTCGATCGATGACAGGGAGCTGTGGTAGTCCCTCTCCATGCGCTTTCTACGGAAGGCCAGCAGTAGACTGATGACGATCAGCACGAGTGCAAAGAAGATCTTGAATGGCAACAGCCAGGAATGAACCAGTCCGGTGAGCGAAGCGCCTCCGGGGCGCCGATGAAGGTCGCGGACGGCGTCAGTGAACATCCGTTGCGACCGGCAGCATTCCGCGTCGGTGATCCGGAGGACGTCGCCTGCGGCGTTGAAGTTTGCAGGTAATGGCGTCGATGCGAAGCAGTATCGCTTGGCCGGTGCGATGGCCGGAACCGTATCCTTCAGGTTGTCAGGGCGGCAATTGCGGGCGAGATCCGAAAGTCCGACGCGGGACTGGCTGACCTGCCGGACATTCTCGATGGCCTGAAGGATCGGCAGCCGCTGGCAATCGCCACGCACGGAACAATCCTCGGGAAAGCCCTTGTCGAGCCGCAACAGATCGGGTTCGATTTCGAAAATAGATCGCTCTCCCGCGCCCTGCATCAGGCCGGCCATCCAGACCGATGCGACCACGAGAACTGCGAATCCGGTCAGATAGCGCCAAACCCCGGCCTTTATGGCGCCTGGGCCTCGATGCCAGTACATATCGGTCAGCACGCAGGCTGGCGTATAGAATGCCAGCAGAGTTACGATTCCGAACGTCGGAAAGAACAGGAAGAGGTGGCTGTAGAAGCTCGCCAGCGCCAGCCAGTCGGCGCGCCAGTACTCCCAGATCAGCACGCCTGTCGTGAGCAGGAACGTGA
>CANJPN010000195.1 GCA_947475855.1 Bradyrhizobiaceae bacterium | reverse complement strand
GATGGCGGTGCGCATGGTGGGCTGCTCGTTGAGATTTCGCAGGAATGCTGAGTGCTTCGAACGTGTTTTGTGCTGGGTCCCCGACGCTCGTGCACCTGCGGTGCACTTCGGTCGAGGTTGGCGAACGATATCAAAGCATGGCGAGGCGGGCGGCGCGCTTGGGCGGCGGGAAGGCTTTGTCGAGGTCGGCGAGATCCTGGGAAGTGAGATGCAAGTCGGCGGCTTTGGTGTTCTCACGCAGCCGTTCGATGCTCGACGTTTTCGGGATCGAGATGACGTTGGGGTGGCGTAGCGTCCAGGCGATCGCGATGGCCGCTGGTGTGACCCCATGGCGGGCGGCGACTTCGGCGAGCGTGGGGTTTGCGAGGATCGCGCCTTGGGCGAGGGGCGAATAGGCCATCACGGCCATGCCGTTTCCGGCGCAGCGGGGTAGGAGGTCGAACTCTATGCCGCGCTCGCCGAGGTGATAGAGCACCTGATTGGCGGCGCAGGCATCGCCATCGGGTGCCGCTGCGAGTTCGTTCATTTCGGCCATGTCGAGATTGCTGACGCCCCACTGGCGGATCTTGCCGGCGGCCTTCAGTTTCTCGAACGCTGCGACGGTTTCGGCGAGCGGAATGTCGCCTTTCCAGTGCAGCAGGTAGAGGTCGATGCGATCGGTGGCGAGGCGCTTCAACGAGCGTTCGCAGGCGGCCGGCGTTCCCGTGCGTGACGCGTTGTGCGGGTAGACCTTGCTGACGATGAATACCTCGTTTCGGCGGCCTCGGATGGCGTCGGCGACGATCTCTTCGGCAACGCCCTCTCCGTACATCTCGGCGGTGTCGATCAAGGTGAGGCCGAGGTCGAGCCCGGCGCGCAGGCTGTCCGTTTCGCGTTTGCGGTTGCCCGCGTTTTCCCCCATGCGCCACGTGCCTTGGCCGAGGCAGGGCACTTCTTCGCCGGACGGCAATCTGACGGTGCGCATGATCAAGCGCCTGTCGCTACGGGCAAGCCGAGGCTTTCCTGGCCCCACTCGGACCAAGAGCCGTCGTAGAGGCCGGTGTCGGGGCGGCCGATGAGGCAGAGGGCGAGCGATAAGACGGCGGCTGAAACGCCCGAGCCGCAGGAGGTGACGAGGGGCTTCGCCAGGTCGATGCCGGCGGCCTGGAAGGCTGCGCGGAGTTCTGCAGGCGTTTTCAAGGTGCCGTCGGCGTTGAGCAAGGTGTTGAACGGCACGCTGCGCGCGCCGGGCATGTGGCCACCTTTCAGGCCTGGGCGCGGTTCGGGATCGCGGCCCGCGAAACGGCCTGCGCCGCGCGCGTCGACGACCTGTTCGGAGCCGCTTGCGACGAGCGCGCGCATCTGGTCCAGGGATCGGACCAGGCTGGCGTCGAAGCGCGGCACGAAGGGTTTGGCGTTGCGCGAAGGTGCGGGATCGGAGGTCAGCGGCCGGCCTTCGGCTTTCCATTTCTTTAGGCCGCCATCGAGCATGGCGACATTGGTGTGGCCGAAGACGCGGAAATTCCACCACACGCGCGCGCCGGACATCAGGCCAGGCGCCGATGCGTCGTAAACCAAGATGCAGTCGCCCGCGCCGACGCCGAGCGACTTCATCCTGGCCGCGAAATGTTCGGGCGAGGCCAGCATGTGGGGGAGTGAGGAACTGTGATCCGAGGTCGCGTCGATGTCGAAGAAACGCGCGCCCGGGATATGAGCGGCTGCGAATTCCGCCTTCGGATCGCGTTTTTCCTGGGGCAGGTGCCAGGAGCCGTCGAGAACGACGACGTCGGGGCTCGAGAGGTTGGCCGCGAGCCATGCCGTATCGACGATATGCTTTCCTGAAATGTCCGGCATGGCCTGTTCTCCTGGTTCCGTGCCGGACCAGTTTGGCGCATCGTGGCGGCCTGCGGCAAGTTCGGGGAACTGTACCGCAGGCGATATGTCTAGAACTCGCGGCCGATGGCGCGATCGATGGAGTAGCCGCCGGCGCCGCGGATCAGCACGAAGAGTGCGCAGATGAACAACAGGATGGAATACTCGCTGCCGCCGTTCGACCAGAAAAAGCCCCCGCGACTTTGCGTGAATAGAGCCGCATTGAACGCGAAAATCGCGACGGTAAGGGCAGCAGGGCGGGTCCACAGGCCAATGATCAAGAGGATCGATCCGATGACCTCGGTTCCCACCACAATGTTGCTCCATAGCCAAGCCGGATTATAGCCGAGCTTGCCAAACAACTCGGTATTGGCCTGAAGTCCGCGACCACCGAACCAGCCGAACAGCTTTTGCAGCCCGTGGGGCAGGAGAAGCGCACCGAGTGTGATGCGGATCAGCGGGTTGGCGAAGCGATCGAGCAACACATATAGACCGCCGACGGCGGGAATGATGAGGCTTTGCTGGTTCGACATTGGCTGGTTCCTATCCTACCCCTGGGGGCATGGTGATTCCTCTGGCCCAGGTGATCCCTATTCTGGTTCGTAGGGGGTTCCTGGCAGTGTCATCATAGTTTCGCGTTCACGAACCTGAGCGATCAACCTTGTGTTATCAATGACCGCCATGGCGTTCGTGTCGCAGCCGCCTGATCCTCAGGCCGAGTTGCGCTTCGTTCGCGCCGCGGGCAAGACCGTGGCAAAAGTCGCCGGCTGGCTCCAGCCACCAGCGCTGCTCTTAGACAATCACATAGACCATCTGCAGGGATCGAGATTTCCATGCCCGCATCAGCGCTTATCAACGTCATGGTGGCTGCGGCCCGTAAAGCCGGGCGGGGACTTGCCCGTGACTTCGGCGAGGTAGAGTTGCTGCAAGTATCCGTAAAAGGGCCAGCGAACTTCGTCAGCGCGGCGGATCATAAGTCCGAAGATACGCTTTACCGAGAGCTGAAGAAGGCGCGTCCGGGCTATGGTTTCCTCATGGAAGAGCGCGGGGAGGTCGCCGGCACGGACGGCATCCATCGCTGGATCGTCGATCCGTTGGATGGTACGACCAATTTTCTGCATGGTATTCCGCTGTTTGCGATCTCGATCGGGCTCGAGCGAGAAGGCGAACTCATCGCGGGGGTGATCTACAACCCGGCGGCGGACGAGCTGTATGTGGCGGAAAAGGGCAAAGGCAGCTTCCTCCTGGGGCGCGGGCCGCACGACCGCAAGCTGCGCATGGCGGCGCGAAAATCGATCGCCGATGCCGTCGTTTCGACCGGCATTCCGCATCGTGGGAGGCCGAACCACCCGATGTTCCTGCGTGAGGTGTCGGCTGTCATGAAAGAAGTTTCCGGCGTCCGGCGCACGGGGTCGGCGGCGTTGGACCTCGCCTGGACGGCGGCCGGCCGCTTCGATGCGTATTGGGAGCACGACATCCAGCCGTGGGACATGGCGGCGGGCATTGTGATGGTCAAGGAGGCCGGCGGGACGGTGACCGACATGGATGGCGGGCAGAAGATGCTGGAAACAGGTGGGCTTGTCGCTGCCAACGGCATACTTCACAAGAACATGTTGCAGCTTCTCGACGCTGCCGGGTGAATGTTCGGGACGGTGTCGGCTGCGGGGGCTACTCGACGGTTGACTGGGGCGCTCGGGTTCCCTCTTGATCGGATTTCATGTCAGCTTTGGATCAGGCTGTATGCGCCGTGGCGTGCCCTTCGCTGTGAGATGGTCATAATCGTCTGATGCAGTACGGGGAGCGTGGGCGCGCACTCCAGAGCTGGCTGAACGCGTCGAGTTTGTTGTTTGAAGTCTGATTGTCCTCCTCGGTGAGCTGCACGGCTGCGAGTTCGATCGATCAGGCGCCTGGTATCGGAGCATACATGGCCAAGAAGCGTCAGCCCGATTTTACCCCTCCGCTGCACAAGTCGTTGTCGCGGCCGAGCGTTTTCCTCATGCGGATGCTGGTGTTCCTGTCGCTCATCGGGTTCATTGCCGCGATCGCCTCGCCGATGCTGAAGACGGCGTTCCTGACCAACCCGTTCCTCAATGGCTTGATCCTGGGGGTGCTGTTCTTCGGCATTCTGTTCACCTTCCGCCAAGTGGTTCGGCTCTATCCGGAGATTTCCTGGGTCAACGATTTCCGGATCGCGGATCCGGGGCTCGCAGGCGGTGCTCCGCCGACGTTGCTCGCGCCGATGGCGACGATGCTGCGGGAGCGGACGGGGACGCTGTCGCTCTCCACCACAGCGATGCGGTCGATCATGGATTCGATCGGAACGCGGCTAGACGAGGCGCGCGATACCGGCCGCTATCTCGTGGGGCTGCTGGTGTTTCTTGGGTTGCTCGGGACGTTCTGGGGACTGCTCGAGACGATTTCTTCGGTCGGCAATACGATCCAGTCGCTCGACACCAAGGGCAACGACGCGGGCGTCATCTTCGACGACCTGAAATCAGGCCTAGCGGCACCGCTCAAGGGCATGGGTACGGCGTTCTCGGCGTCCCTGATCGGGCTTTCTGGATCGCTGGTGCTGGGCTTTCTCGAATTGCAGGCGAGCCATGCGCACAACCGCTTCTACAATGAGCTGGAAGAATGGCTGTCAGGGATCACGGATCTGACGCCGGCCGCAGTCGGTTCCGGCGAACAAGCGAACCGGCAGCTCTATGGGGCGCTGTTCGACGTGCAGCGGAACATCACGGAACTTTCGGAACGGATGGGTAGCGGTGCCGGCGCTGCGGGGAGCGGCGACGCAATCCGGGAACTCGCGACGGGTGTCGGGCAGCTCGCCAACCAGATGCGGCAGGAGCAGCAGGTGCTGCGGCAGTGGGTCGACGATCAGGCGGCGCAGAACCAGGAGGTTGCGGCTCTGCTCAAGGAACTGTCGGCCCGGCTTGGCGCCAAGAGGATCTGAAACTCGGAGAATCGATAAATGGCCCGGCAACGACGTGCGGCTGAATACTCGGAATTCTGGCCCGGCTATGTCGACATGCTGTCGACGCTGCTGATGGTGTTCATGTTCCTGCTGTCGGTCTTCATGGTCGCGCAGTACTACGTGGCGCGGGAAGCCAGTGGCAAGGACGATGCGCTTCGGCGCCTGACGCGGCAGATCGGTGAGCTGACGAATCTGCTTTCGCTCGAGAAAGGAAAAGCAGCGTCGTCGGTCAATGAACTTGCTGCGTTGCAGGCGACACTGGCGAGCCTTCGGGCCGAGAATTCTAAGCTGCAGGGTTTCGCGCTCGATAACGACGAGAAGAGCCGGGCCGCAGCAGGGCGTCTGGCGGGCCTTTCAACGGAGATCGACGAGCAGAAGAAGATCTCGAACGAGGCGATGGCGAAGGTCGATCTGCTCAATCAGCAATTGCTCGCGTTGCGCCGGCAGATCGCGGCGCTGAACGAGGCGCTGGAGGCATCCGAGAAAAAGGACGTGGCCGCGCAGGATCGCATCAAGGACCTCGGTGCTCGGCTCAATGCGGTTCTCGCACGGCAAGTGCAGGAGCTGCAGCGCTATCGATCGGATTTTTTCGGCCGTCTGCGCGAGCTGTTGCGGGACCGCAAGGATATCCGGGTGGTGGGCGACCGCTTCGTGTTCCAGTCCGAGGTGCTGTTTCCTTCGGGGCAGGCGACGATGACTGTCGAAGGCTTGCAGGCGATCGATCAGCTTGGGGACGCGATCATCGAGCTGGAGCGCTCGATCCCGCCAGAGATCGATTGGGCGCTGCAAGTCGATGGGCACACCGATGCGCGGCCGATATCGAGCGCGAATTTCCCATCGAACTGGGAGCTGTCGACGGCGCGTTCGATCTCGGTGGTGCGCTATCTCGTGTCGCGCGGGGTTTCTCCTCGTCGTTTGGTTGCTGCCGGTTTCGGCGAGTTCCAGCCGCTCGAGCAGGGCGCGACGGAAGAAGTGCTGCGGCGTAATCGACGCATCGAGTTGAAGCTGACGAACCGTTGAGCCTGTGTTGTAGGGTGCGGTAGCGAAGCGTCCCGCGCCGGCATGGGCACAACCGGTGCGGTACGGGTTTTCGCCCTACCGCACCCTACACAGGCTTCCGCTTTAATCACGCGCAACAAAATCAAACGGGAAACGCGCATGGCCTCCAAAACACCTCCATTCAAGGCCGAGATCGTCGGCAGCTTTCTGAGGCCGACGGCGGTGCACGAGGCGCGGCTCGCGGTTGCGAGCGGTAAGATGACCGCCGAGCAACTGTGGGCCGTGGAGGCGCGTGCGGTCGAGGACGTGGCAGCGATGCAGCGCGCGGCTGGCCTGAAGGTCTGCACGGACGGTGAGTTCCACCGCCGGCACTGGTTCATGGATTTCATCGAGCGCATCGACGGCGTCGAGATCAAGGGCGGGCTGCCGGTCAAGTTCCAGACCGAGCAGGGGGCAATCGAGATGGCGCCGCCGCGCGTCGTCGTCGGGGGCAAACTCGGGCGGTCGCGGCCGCTGGCGGTGCATCACTTCCAGGCGCTGAAGCCGGTTGCGGACAAGCTGGGCCTCGTCGCCAAGCAGCCGATCCCATCGCCGACGATCCTGCATTTCCGCGGCGGGCGGGCGGCGATCGACAAGGGGGCCTATCCAGATATCGGCGAGTTCTTCGCGGATCTCGCGCGGGTCTACCGGGAGGAGATCGCGGCGCTGTACGAGGCGGGATGCCGTTACGTGCAGATCGACGAGACGAACTTCGCGTTCCTATGCGATCCGGCGTTGCGGAAGAACGTTGTCGAACTGGGCGAAGATCCGGAAAAGCTGCCGGCGACCTATGCCAAGTTGCTCAACGATGCGCTGCGCGACGTGCCCGACGACATGACGGTGGGCATGCATATGTGCCGGGGAAATCACGCGAGCGCGTGGGTCGCAACGGGCGGCTACGATCCGGTGGCGGAGCTGGCGTTCAGCTCGATCGACGTAGATGCGTTCTTTCTCGAGTACGACACATATCGCGCGGGCAGCTTCGAGCCGTTGAAGCATCTGGGCCGTGACAAGGTCGCCGTGCTCGGGCTCGTGACCTCGAAGAAACCGCAGCTTGAAACCAAGGACGAACTCAAGCGGCGGATCGAGGAAGCCGCGAAGTTCGTGCCGCTCGAGCGGCTGGCGCTAAGCCCGCAGTGCGGCTTCGCCAGCACGATCGAAGGGAACCAGCTCACGGTCGACGATCAGCGGAGAAAGCTGGAGCTGATCGTGGACGTGGCGCGCGAGGTTTGGGGGACGGCGTAACGAAGCCAGAGGATGCTCTCGGGCATCTCACGATCTACCGTCCGGTAATCTTGACAGGCGCGGCGGGCGCCTGTTCAAACGATTGCACGAGCTTCCGTATCGGCGCGTGCGAGTGCCAGCCTGCGGAGGAGAGAATTCGAGCGGCGGAGGAACTATGGCAAGCGCCTCGAGCGATACTCCTGCCGTGCAGGCGATCCAGGCGACGAAGATGTTCCTGGATGGGGCTGTGATCGCCTATCGCAATCTCAATCTCGAAATCCGCGCGCAGGAAATTCTCTGCATCGTCGGGCCGTCGGGCTGCGGAAAGACAACGCTGCTGCGTTCCATCGCGGGGCTCACAGATCTCAGCTCGGGCCAGCTTCTGGTGCACGGAAAGCCTGTGAAGGGGCCACCTGACGGTGTGGCGATGGTGTTCCAGCATTTCGGACTGCTGCCGTGGAAGACCGTCTACGACAACGGCGCGTTCGGGTTGCGCATGAACGGCGCGGACGAGGCGACGGTCAAGGAGCGGGTGAGCCGCTATCTCGATCTGGTGGGGCTTCGCGGCTTCGATAAGAGCTTCCCGCATCAACTTTCGGGTGGCATGCAGCAGCGCGTCGGCCTCGTGCGGGCGCTGGCGATGAACCCGTCGATCCTGCTGATGGATGAGCCGTTCGCGGCGCTCGACGCGCAGACGCGCGAGACGCTGCAGGAGGAGTTGCTCGCGCTGATGCAGCGGCCGGAAGAGCGCAAGGCGATGGTGTTCATCACGCACTCCATCGACGAGGCGTTGCTGCTCGCCGATCGCATCGCGATCATGACAGCGCGGCCGGGCAAGATCGACGAGATCCTGACGTCGCCATTCGGATGGCCGCGCGACCTCGACGGGGTGCAACGCAATCCGCAGTTCGCGGAGATGCGGGCCTACATCCGCTCAAAGTTGAAAGCGCCGACCGATCCTAGCAAGTTCAAGCCTGCGACGGAGACTGCATGATGGCTGTGCCAGCGATCGATACGGGACGAAGCGTCGGCGACAACGCGGCGCTGGCGGAAGAGCAGGCCGACCGCGTGAAAGCCGCGACCGCCGCCGAGCGCAAGCGCACCCAGCGGCGATGGTTGAAGGCTTTAATCCGGGTCGTATCTTTATTCGTGGTTCTTGGGATCTGGGAGATTGGCGGCGGCCAACTCGATCAATCGCTGTTCTCGACGCCCAGCAAGATCATCGTCGCAGCGGTCGGGATGATCGCCAGTGGCGAGCTCTGGCAGTTCCTGGCGCCAAGCCTGCTGGTGATGTTCTACGGGTTTTCGATCGCGGTCGTGGTCGGCATCGTGCTGGGGCTGTTGCTCGCCCGCTACTGGGTGATCGACACGGCGACGGGCTTCTACATCACGTTCCTCTATTCGACGCCGATGGTGGCGCTGATTCCGCTTATCGTGATCTGGGCGGGCTTCGACACGGCTGCCAAGACGATCATCCTGTTCCTGTTCGCGTTCTTCCCGATCACGATCAATACTTATCAGGGCGTGAAGAACGTCAGCCCTGAGCTGATCGAGGTGGGGCGTGCGTTCCGGTGCTCGGAAGCCGCGCTATGGCGGCATGTGGTGCTGCCGGCGGCGCTGCCGTTCGTGGTGACGGGGCTTAGGCTGGCGCTGGGCCGCGGGCTGATCGGCATGGTGACGGCGGATCTCTACACGGCGATCTCCGGCATCGGGTATCTGATCGTGCGGACGGCGAGCACCTACCAGATGGACAAGATGTTCGTGCCGATCGTGACGCTCGGGCTTCTCGGCGTGTTCCTGTCGTGGTTGTTGCGGCTCGTCGAGATCAAGGTCGCGCCGTGGACGCGCACGGATACGCGGGATTGACGAGGCCGGATGAGGGCCGATCTTAAGGAAGGGCGCGCTGGGGCCGTTTCAGCTTGCGTTCTTTGATTTGTTTTCATGTGATTGAAACTGGCGTCGTTGCAATGGCGTCGTTCCAATTGCCGGATGCCATCTCGACGAGCTAGATTTCTTGTACGGCCACGCAAGGCCGACAAGGGAGGCGCCTGATGATCGGGGCGATAGCGTGGCTGCGCAAGCTGGTTTCTGGCGTTTGGCTCTGCTTCATGATTTTTGCTGCGCCGCTGGCCGCGCAGAACTTTCCGGACAGACCAATCACGCTTGTGTTGGCGTTTCCCGCCGGCAGCGGTCTCGACATCATTTCGCGCATCATCACGCCACGGCTTTCCGCTTCGCTTGGCCAGCCGATCATCGTCGATCCCAGACCTGGCGCCAATGGTTCCTTGGCGGCTACCCATGTCGCGCGTTCAGTGCCGAACGGCTACACGATCTTCATGACGACCAATTCGACGCATTCGGCGAATCCGCATCTCTACAAGAAGCTGGATTACGATCCGATTGCCGACTTCACGCCCGTCGCGCGTATGGGCAATCTGCCTTTCATGCTGGTGAGTACGCCTAGAATTCCGGCTCGCACGTTTGCGGAACTCGTCGCCTATGCGCGCGCCAACAAGGGAAAGCTGCACTACGGAAGTACCAATGTGACTGGCGTCATCGGTGGGGCGATGCTGTCGCTCAAGGCAGAGCTCGGGCTCACTCATGTTCCCTACAAAGGCGCACCACAGGCGCTGGCCGAGGTGGAGGCCGGTGACGTGGCCATGATATTCGTCGATGTTGCGACGGCTCTACCGAAAGTACGCGAGGGTAAGCTCATCGCGCTATGCGTTACGACGAAGGAGCGCAGCAGGCTGCTGCCGGAACTGCCATCGACAGCCGAGGTTGGACTCCCAGATTTCGATGTCAACACGTGGAATGGGATCTTTGCTCCGGCGCGAACGCCGCGCCCTATCGTCGAGCGCCTCAATCAAGCCTTCAGGGATGCCGTTTCCGATCCAGATACATTTGCCCGGCTGAAAGGTATCGGCTTCGACGCGTTCTCGAGCACGCCCGATGAGTTCGATGCGTTCGTGAAG
>CANJPN010000194.1 GCA_947475855.1 Bradyrhizobiaceae bacterium | reverse complement strand
CGTTTTGAGTCTTATGGGCGCCCAGCGCCGCCGTATCGAGAAACGAACTCACCGCAGCACTCATGAGGTCACGCCGAGGCCTCACATGCGCCGATATCGAACCGCGCACAGATCCTCTTCAGCAGGCTCGGGTAACCTAACCGAATACCGCTACAGCCCGCAACAAATCGAAGGTCGACGACAGACCTCCCCCCTGTTTTTTTCTCGCCAACCAAGACGTTTCTCAGAAGCGCTTGGCGATCTCGGCCAACTTCTCCTCGTCGATGACGCGAAGCGCCGCCTGCGCCGCCGGAAGGATGTCTTCGGCCCGCTCGACGACATTGAATGTCACCTCGAGACCCGGCCGGATGAATGCCTCCTGGCCCATATGCTCGAGCAGCGACATGAAAGGCGACCAGAACCCATCGATATTGGCGATCACAATCGGCTTGCGATGCTGGCCGAGCTGAGACCACGTCAATTGCTCGACCAATTCCTCGAGCGTACCGATCCCCCCGGGCAGCGCGACGAACGCATCCGAGCGGCGGAACATCTCCATCTTCCGTTGATGCATATCGTCCGTGAAGATCAGCTCGCTCACCGAATCGAGCATCCGTTCCCGGTTGGACAGAAACCTCGGAATGATGCCCGTGACCCGTCCGCCGAACTTGAGAGCCGAAGTCGCGACTTCGCCCATCAGGCCAAGGCTGCCTCCGCCGTAAACGAGTTCCACGCCTTCCCTCGCAAGTGCCTTGCCCAGAATGCGCGCCGCCTCCGCATGAGCAGGGTTCTTGCCTGCACCCGAACCGCAGTAGACGCACATGCTGCGCAATGCACCATCGGCCCCACCAGATGAAATTGCTGCAGGCTCAGCTGCTTCCGAACGCGAATTAGGAGTGACCGGCGTATCTTCGGGATTTCGATTGCGCATGTTGCTGGTTTCGATTTCGAAGTGGTGGCGTGGTGGCCGTGGTGTGGATGCGCAGCCTGGACCGGTTCCGGCCACCGGCTGCTCTCCGCTTCAATTCCTTCCCAAGTACTTCCAGATTTCCCCCGAACGGCAGGGCATCACTCCGGATCGCAACGACGGTGTTGCGGCCGGCACGAAATACACCATACCATGCTGCACGCCTGCTGTACGCCCGCCCCGGAACCGCCCTGGCATACAAGGTTGAGCCATTGAATTTCCAGCCGAATGCCCGCCGGTTAAGGAAACGATAACGAATGTTGGCGAGCACTGAAACTTGTGGTTATGGTTCAAGCTGAAGAGCTGGGGCCAAGCAATCAATTCAATGGCTTGGAACGGAATTGAATTGCCGCGATGTACACCGGACGGGCGGCCAGGAGGAAGTTGTTGTCATGATGTGTTCGCGTTTTGCCATCGCCGCCTTTGCGATGGGTATGTCCCTCGCCGTCGGCGGCTTCATTGTTCCCACCTACGTTTCAGCCCAGGGCATTCCGGGCACCGGGAACCGGCCCGCGACCTCACCCGCCGCTCCGATAGTTCTGGCCCAGGCGACGCCACCTCAAAAGACGAGCCCAGGCGCAACCGCACGCCCCGTGGAGGATGACTTTCTTGCTCCCATCTGGGATTGGCTGGAGCGCGCGAACCGCCAGTATCAATCCGTAATCGTAAAGCAGTTATCGGAAGGCGAGCCGGCAACAAGTTTGGCACAACCCGCACCGTCGCCAGTAGCCCAGCCCGCGCCCAAGCAGGTCGCACAAACACCTGCATCCGCACCGGCAGCCAAAGCGCCGACCGCAACCGCGCCGAGCACGGCGGTCAGCCCAACGCCCCCCGTCCAGCCGGCGGCGCAACCCAAGGTCGTCGCACAGGCGCCGACGCAGCCTTCAGTAACGCCATCAGCGCCGTCTTCGCCTCCCCCGGCTGCAGCGTCCCGTGTCAGTGCGCCGGCCGAGAAGGACGTGTTCGACCAGATCCAGGAGACTTTCACCGACTGGCTCGATCGCGCCAATCGTCAATATCAATCGATCATCGTCGGCCGGCTTTCGGATCCCAACCCGACCGAAAGCGCGATGCCGTCCGTCAAGAACCTGCCGCCCGCCTCGCAACCTGCAGCGATCGCAGCGGCGACCCCGCCTCCACAGCCGAAGGCCGTCGAAGACGCAGCGAAAATTGCTGAGCAGCAACGTCGCGAGGCCGAAACCAAGCGCATCGCGACCGCGAAGGCCGAAGTCGAAGGTAAGGCTCGCGCGGAGGCTGAAGCGAAAGCCCGCGCAGAAGACGAAGCTCGCCGTGTCGCCGCTGCTACTGCCAAGGCAAAGGCAGACGAGGAGGCGAGCCGCGTGGCTGCTGCTGCCGCCGCCAAGGCGAAAGCCGACGAAGAAGCCAGCCGCGTGGCTGCTGCTGCCGCCGCCAAGGCGAAGGCAGATGCCGAAGCCAAAGCCAAGGCCGACGAAGAGGCCAGCCGCGTGGCTGCTGCCGCTGCTGCGAAGGCAAAGGCGGATGCCGAAGCCAAGGCCAAGGCCGAGGATGACGCTCGCCGTGTCGCCGCAGCAGCCGCTGCCGCTGCGACCAAGGCAAAAGCCGACGCTGACGCGAAGGCCAAGGCTGAAGATGAAGCCCGTCGTATAGCCGCGGCCGCGAAAGCAAAGGCGGACGCCGACGCGGATGCCAAGGTAAAAGCCGAGGAAGAAGCACGTCGGGTCGCCGCAGCCGCAGCCGCTGCGGCCAAGGCCAAGACGGACGCTGAAGCAAAGGCAAAGGCTGATACTGAGGCAAAGATCGCAGCCCTCGCCGCAACAGCTGCCGCCGCAAAGGCCGAGGAGGCACGCAAAGCCGCCGCCAAGGCACCGCCTGCAAAGTCCGACGCGGTCGCAAGCTCGACCGCGACGCCTGCTCCTGCCAAGCCAACTCCTGCCGCTACCCCGGCTGACACGGTCAGGGTCGCGTCACGCACGAAGCTCAAGCAGCGCAGTATCCGGACCACCCGGTACGCCAGCTCAAAAGCCAATAAGCCCCGCAAGGCCCTCGCCAGCCGCACCGCATCTCTCAAATACGCCAAGCTCAGCATGCGGCGCGACCACGCTCATGGCACCTGCGGCCATCACGCCGGACATACCGTGCGGCAAGGTCGTTACTACGTTGTCAAGCGCGGCGATACGCTCTGGGACATCGCGCGATCGCACTACAAGGATGGCCACAAGTACCGCATTCTACTCAATGCCAATCCCGGTATTCGCAACCGGTCGGGCATAATCATGCCGTGCGAGCGCATCGTCATCCCGCGCGCCCGCAAAATCTGACGCCGCACCAGCACAGCGCCAAACTCCAGCGACGGGCGTCGGATTTCCATCCGGCGCCCGTTTCCATTTCCCCTTCCACCCGGCAATCCACAATTGTCGCGCTCGGCGTCGACAACGCCGGGTCGATTCGTTAAGACCCACGTTATGCAAAGATCAGTTCACGAATCCCCAGGCACCAGAGGTATGTGGCAGCTGCTGCGCCCCGATCCAGCACGCGTTCGCGTACTGCGCGGTCTCTATCCCTACGTCTGGCCCGTCGACCGTCCGGACCTGCAGCGAACGGTGCTGCTGTCGCTTGGCCTGATGCTGCTGGCCAAGATCGTCACCGTGCTGATGCCCTTCACGCTCAAATGGGCCACGGACGGCCTCGTCGCCGTCGTCTCAGGTAAGTCGGGCGAGGTCCCGACCGTCTTTTGGCTCGTAGCCGGTCCGCTCGCCGCCACGCTGATGTATGGCTTCGTCCGCGTCTTGATGACCGTTCTGATGCAAATCCGCGAAGGCCTTTTCGCCAAGGTCGCGATGCACGCCGTCCGCAAGATGGCGCTCACGGCCTTCGACCACATGCACCGCCTGTCCTTGCGCTTCCACCTCGAGCGCAAGACCGGTGGCCTGACCCGTGTGCTCGAACGTGGCCGTGACGGCATCGAGCAGCTCACGCGCATGACGCTGATGACGTTCCTGCCGACAATCGTGGAGTTGATCCTGGTTCTCACGGTCTGCGCCATCGAATTCGACTGGCGCTACATCGTGGCCATAGTCACGATGGTCGCATTGTATCTGTGGTTCACGTTCTGGGCCACCGAGTGGCGCATGCAGATCCGCCGGACGATGAACGAAAGCGACACAGAGGCGAACACCAAGGCTATCGATAGCCTGCTCAACTACGAGACGGTAAAATATTTCGGAGCCGAGCGGCGCGAAGCGGAGCGCTACGACAAATCGCTCGCCATCTATGAGAAGGCGAGCATCAATACCTACATCTCGCTTGCCGTTCTCAACACCGGCCAGGGCGTCATCTTTACGGCCGGCCTCACCGCTTGCCTCGCGATGTCTGCCATCGACGTGATGGCCGGCAAGAACACGGTCGGCCATTTCGCGATGGTCAACCTGATCTTCCTTCAGCTGTTCATCCCGCTCAATTTCATGGGCACGATGTACCGCGAGATCAAACAATCATTGCTCGATATCGAGCGCATGATGGACATCCTCGAACAGAATCCGGAAATCGCAGACCGTCCCCACTCGACGCCGCTGAAAGTCACGGGCGGTACGATCCGCTTCGAGGAAGTCGCATTCCGTTACGAACCAGAGCGCCCTATCCTCAACGGCCTCTCCTTCGAGGTACCTGCCGGCAAGATGGTCGCGATCGTTGGCCCTTCTGGCGCTGGAAAGTCGACGATCTCGCGCATTCTCATGCGATTTTACGACATCGCCGGCGGCCGCGTGACAATTGATGGACAGGATATCCGCGACGTCACCCAGGCGTCGCTGCGCGGAGCGATGGGAGTCGTTCCGCAGGACACCGTCTTGTTCAACGACACGCTCCTCTACAACATCCAATACGGACGGCCAGACGCCACTCCGGCGGAAGTCGAGGAAGCCGCCAAGCTCGCGCAGATCGACGGCTTCATCAAACAGATGCCGGACGGCTACGAGACGATGGTCGGCGAGCGTGGCCTGAAGCTCTCGGGCGGCGAGAAGCAGCGCGTCGCCATCGCGCGCACGATTTTGAAGGCGCCCCCTATCCTTATCCTCGACGAAGCGACGAGTGCTCTCGACAGTCACACGGAAAAGGAAATCCAGGACGCGCTCGACCGCGTCTCGAAGGATCGCACCACCCTCGTCATCGCACACCGCCTCTCGACCATCGTGCACGCCGACAACATCCTCGTGCTCGAGCAGGGCAAGCTCGTCGAGCAAGGCCGCCACGCGGAACTCCTGGCCAAGGACGGTCTTTACGCATCGTTATGGAACCGGCAGCGACAAGCGGAGAAGGCGCGCGAGGAACTCGCACGCACGTTGGAGGAAGCCGAGAAGGCCGGCGCGCTTCGTCCCGCCGACGCGCGCATTCCCGGTCTTGGCTGACGCCTGAAAAAGCGAAGGAACATCGCACAGCTAAAGCTCATCGCGAGCAATTTCGAATTTTGAGACGAGACACATTTCCACCACACGGCAAAGCTCTTTCTCCCTTCTAGCCACAGTTCAACGAGGGGAAAATTTCAAACCATGTTCACGCGTCGAGGAGATGGACGGGCCACAGGGGCGCTACCCGATCAAACGCTAAACCAACTCCAGGAGGCCAGGGCAGCCGCTGCCGCTGCACAACAGCCTCCGACTTTGGCCAGTCCGCCACCGATGCCGCCTCCTCCATCTGCAGCCGCCGGCATTTCGATCGTGCCCACCGGCCCAATGTATCTCGACGGTGAAACGCCATCCGTGATCGGTGAGGATCTCACCATCGAGGGCCAGGCGATCATCATCCGGTGCAAGGGCGCACTCAAGATCAACGGCAAGATCCACGCAGAGCTGCACAGTCAGAAGCTCGTCGTCGGCAAATCCGGTCAGGTCGAAGGCACCATCGCCGCCGACAGCGTCGACATCTGGGGCACCGTCAGCGGCACCATAATGGGCGCGCGGGTGACACTGCATCCAAGCGCCGAAGTCGAAGGCGATATTCACGCCAAGTCCCTGTCGGTCGCGGACGGCGCGAGCTTCGAGGGACGCTCGCGAAAGGTCACAGATGCGACCGCGATTGCGCCGCGGCTCGAGCCCGGATCACCTTCGACAAACGGTGCTGTGAGCGTGCCGGTGGCCCTTCCGGTCCAGATGCCGAACCAACTGGCAAGCTGAACTCTCGACGGTTTCCCGCAAGACCTCGCCCGAAAGAGCGGCTTGGTGGCGAGGGCCGACGACAACGAGCCCGGTGTGGCAGACCACCCGGGCTCGTATTTAGTCTCTATCCGTATTTGCTCAGCAGAGCTCCAGCGTCACCACTGGTAGCGAATGCCCGCCCTGGTGCCGAAGCCGAAGTATTCATCGCCAGCGCGAACCTCGAGATCGTTGTACAGCGTGTAGCCGTAGCCCACGTTCACCCGGTTCTCGAGCACGCCCATGACGCGCAGCTTACCTTCGTCGATCCTCGCGCTGATCGGCGGCGGCAGTCCCGGCGTTGTCGTCGTGATCGTGTACCCGTTGATCGAAACGTCGCTGTAGAGAAGCCCCGTCAGCGAGCTGTTCCAGATCCAGCCGTCAGGCGTGGTGAAGCGCGTGCCCACGCGCAGGCCGCCCTGAACGCGGAAGGAATCACCATCGCGGAAACCCAGCGCTGCAGCGTTGCCGCCAAAGTCGGTATGCGAGTAGCGGATGCCCACCGTCGGTTCGACATAGGTGCCCATTGTCATCGGAATGCGATAGTTTGCATTCGAAGCGACGACATAGTTGGTCATCGACGTCGTGCCACTGAAGTTCGTGTTTGTGACTACCGCCCCAGTACCGCAACCGTCGTCGAACACCTCACGCTTCTGGAACCGGCGCTCGACGTCGAAGATATCGACTTTGAAGGCGACATCGGCCGAGAAGGCACCGTGCACTGCCGAGCCATAGATGCCGACGAACGTACCGTCCATCTCCTGGCGCTGCTCACCGAACGTCGTCCGCTGGGTGCTCGAACCATCGTTGCCCGTGCCAGTCAGCGTCACATCGCTGAACTTCGCGCGTGTGGAGTTGTATCCACTGAAAGCACCGATCTGGAACCCGCTCGGCGTTCCACCAAGCTGGTAGTTGGAGACGTCGAAGCCGGAGATTATGCCGCCAGAGGTCGCGGTGCGATTCTGGTTGTTGACTTGCCCCGGCGCGAGGTTGTCGCGCTTCTCATGATCGTAGTAGCCCTCGGCCCAAATGCCGTGAGCGCGGAGCGTGCCGCCGACGGGCATGTCGTAGCCGCCATCCTTGAGGGACCCACCGGAATAGCCCGAACTCGCGGATCTGATCGTCGCAGCCTGCGGCGCAGGGTCAGCCTGAGCCGGAGCGGAAGCTGCAGGACGCGAAACCTGCGGGCGCTTGGCCTGGGGAGCAGCAGCGGGCGCCGGCCCCGTTGTCGTCGTTGTCGTAACCGTCGGAGCAGGTGCAGCGGCAGCCGGTGGAGGGGTCGCTGCAGCAAACTGCTGCGCTGGCGCTGAGGCCGCCCCAGCAGGCACACAGTTTCCACCAGACCGCGTGAACCCCGCGGGGCAAGCACCAGAGGCCTCCTCGCGGCGCTTGCGGATGAGTTCGAGCGCCTGGTCGGTCGAAGCCTCGGTCGCCGTGATCGAAGGTGGTCCGATCAACCCGCTCAGCGCAACCAGTGTAGGAGCACCGCCGCAGGCAGCCATGGCCGCCACGCTGGTCATTGCTGTTGTTGCTGTAACGGTGATCACGCTTGTGGAGATCGACCGCAAAAATGGTGGCTTAATCATGTGGAGCCGCGCGCTGTTTGAAACCCAAAACCGGCCCGTACGGGGCGACCGGTTGGCCCGGAACAACGCAAACTGCGGAAATGCTTCAAGCCGCGGTTAACAAGAGTCGCACGCCGGTTCCAGCGCCGCGCAAGCATTACATCGCCAAATTCAATGGAAAACGAACCGCGAGAGTCCGCGATGCAACACTCGCGGCCGGAATTCGTGGCCGGAATTCGTGGCCGAAATTGAACAATCATCAAGGTGAACGCTACACGCACCCGACTGCGATGTTCCCGTCGGAACATCGCCAGCCTCACGTCCATCGTAACGTGCGATCATCAAAACCGAAGATCGACCTTTACGTCGTCGGCGGCTTCACGTTTACAGGCACCGATGACGCGGCTAGCCTTGTCGCACACGGTGCCTCCACAGGAGAGTTCCAATGTCCATCACAGCCGCAAAGCACACCAGCAAAAAGGGTATCCGCCCGCTACCGCTGTTCGCCGCGATTGGCGCAGCGTTCGTAGCCGCAACATCAGCGCTTCCACTCATCGCCCATGCCCAAGGCATGACCGACAAACAGATGATCGAGCAATTGCTTGGCAAGACATCCCGGGGGGCCAGCCAGTTGGCCCCCGCCAAATCGCTGAACCCTTCCGAAACGAGCCGCCTGCGCGCCCTGCTCGACAAGGCCGGCACGCGTGCGTTCTCGGCGAAGGAACGTACCGAGGTCGCCGAAGCGGTAAAGGATCGCCCGTCTCTCGACTTCGAAATCTACTTCCCCTTCAATTCGTCATCCGTGCAGAAGACCGCCGAGCCGACGCTCCAAAAGATAGGGCAGATCCTGACGAATGAGGCGTTTCAGGATCGCGGCTTCCTTATCGCCGGCCACACCGACGCAAAGGGCCGGCCGGAAGCGAACCAGATCGTCTCTCAACGCCGCGCGGATTCGGTGAAGGCCTACCTGATCAAGCACTTCAATATCGACCCCGCTCGCTTGCGCGTGATCGGCTACGGCAAGGAGCAGCTCAAGGACCAGGGCGAGCCCTTCGCGTCGATCAATCGCCGCGTGCAGATCATCAATCTGCCCGACGGCGCGATCGCCAGCCGTTGATGGTGACGACGCCCCCTGAAGAGGTTTCGGTTTCAGCAGGCGGTTCCCGCGAGGGAGCCGCCTCGAGTCGTCCTGCGCTCGTCGTAACCGGCGCGTCCGAAGGCATAGGGCTCGCCATCGCCTCCGTCTTCGCCGCGAAGACGGGCCACCCCGTCATGATGATCGCTCGCCGCAGCGAGCCGCTCGAAGCCGCTGCCCGCACGATAGCCGATCGCCACGGCGTCACGACGATACCGTTGTCGCTCGACATCACCCGCGCCGACGCCTCCCAGATCATCGCGACGACACTCGCAGCGAACGGTCTTCACGCGGAAATCCTGATCAACAATGCCGGTGTCGGCTTGGGCGGTGAGTTCGCAGGTCACTCCGAGGCCGCGATCGCCAACCTCGTCGACCTCAACGTCCGCGCGCTGACCCTGCTTACCCGGCACTTCCTGACGGGCATGCTCGCCCGTCGCAGCGGCGGAATCATCAACATCGGCTCCCTCGGCGGCTTCGCGCCAGGCCCCTACCAGGCCGCATATTATGCCAGCAAAGCCTACGTCGCCTCGCTGACGCGGGCGCTCTCGGACGAAACCGCAGGCCGGGGCGTGCGCCTCTGCGTCGTCACCCCAGGGCCCGTCGAAACAGCCTTTCATGCCCGCATGGGCGCCAACGAATCCTTTTACCGCAAGCTGATGCCGGCCATGGCCGCAGACGCCGTCGCCCGCGCGACATGGCGCGGCTGGCGAATGGGGTTCCGCGTCATCCATCCCGGCCTGTTCACACCGGTGCTCGCCCTCACCATGCGCATCTTGCCCTGGATGCTGCTGGTCCCCATCGTCGGATGGCTGCTGCAGAAGCGGTATGCGAGCAATACTTAGAACGAGAGCTTTCAGCGCGCCGCCAGCCTCGTGAAGGCTATCGTTCCTCTCAGATTATCCAACCTGCTGATCTGGCAATTCAGCCTTTGATCTGATGGCCGGTCATAGTTGAAAATCGCAAACAAAAAATCGCCCTTGTCGCGCCGCTCGACTGAGAGCAAGACCGTAGAACCCGCCGGGACGGTAGCAGCCTTGGCGCCATCACAATTCAGGGCAACATCCTTCTCGACTTTTAGCGACGGCATTAATATAGGCACATAGGCTCCCCGACGTTTCAAGTGGGTAGCCTGAGATCGAGTTTGCCGGCGATCATGTAGGTGACGACCTTCAATGTCTCGCGGTTTCGGTATCCGCGCGCCTTTGCCTTGGCGGCCTGGACGAGGCTGTTGATGCCCTCGATGAGTCCGT
>CANJPN010000193.1 GCA_947475855.1 Bradyrhizobiaceae bacterium | reverse complement strand
GCTCGGTGGCATCGCCGGCGCCCTCTTCTACGGCTATTTCGACGCCCCGCTCACCGCGCTGTTCGACGAGAAGGGTGCGAAGGTCGGGTTCGATCAGATGCTGGGACTGCCGTTCTGGATGGTGGCGCTCGCGCTGGCGGCTGCGCTTACCGGCGTGCTTGTTTTGCTGGAAGGATGGCGTCCGTGGCGCCAAGAGATCGGCGCGGAACAAGACGGACTTGTGTCGTCCATATCGACCGCAGCGCCCGGTATCAGCGCCGCCCCCAGACACTCTTGAGACACTCTTGAGACACTCTTGAGACACTCTTGAGACACTCTTGAGCACGACGCGTATCGCCTTGCATGGCTATGGAACAGAGGATCGCATCAATGCAATATCCCGTCGATCTGACAATCAAGCCCAAGGTGGCCGCATTCTTCGAGCCGGACACGAACACGATCAGCTACGTCGTCCTGGATCCGGGTTCAAAGTCATGCGCGGTCATCGATTCCGTGATGGACATCGACTATGCCGCCGGCCGCATCAGCTACCGCTCCGCCGATCTCATCATCGACTACATCCGCACATACGGGCTCACGCTCGAATGGATGATCGAGACGCACGCCCACGCCGATCACCTTTCGGCTGCGCCCTACATCCAAGGCAAGCTCGGCGGCAAGATCGGCATCGGCGAGCACATCACGGCGGTGCAGGACGTGTTCGCAAAGGTGTTCAATGAAGGCACCGAGTTCCGGCGCGACGGCAGCCAGTTCGACCGCCTTTTCAAGGACGGCGACACCTATTGGATCGGTGGCATGAAGGCGTTCGTCATGCACACGCCGGGACATACACCGGCATGTACCACGCACGTGCTCGGTAACGCGGCCTTCGTCGGAGATACGCTATTCATGCCCGACGGTGGCACCGCGCGAGCCGACTTCCCCGGCGGAGACGCGCGTCAGCTCTATCGCTCGATCAAGAAGGTGCTGGCGCTGCCGTCCGAAACGCGGCTCTTCGTGTGCCATGACTACGGACCCAACGGACGTGACATCCGGTGGGAAACCACGGTCGCCGAGGAGCGCGCGAAAAACATCCACGTCCGTGACGGCATCAGCGAGGATGAGTTCGTCGCCATGCGCGAAGCCCGCGACAAAACGCTCGGCATGCCACGACTGATCGTGCCGTCGTTACAGGTCAACATTCGCGCCGGCCACCTCCCGGAGCCCGACGAGACCGGCAAGCGGTTCCTCAAGGTTCCAGTCGACGCACTCTGAGAATGATCGGCTCATGTGACCGCTCGATCCGAAACGCCAGCAAGGATGGACCATGAGCTGCGATCCCAAAGTATTCGACAAATATCTCAAGCCGAAAGTTACCGTTTTGAGCGATTCATCGAATGCGCCTATCGCAGCAGAATTGCCGGTCGCCCAGACATACCGCTCATTGCCGGGCCTCAATCAGCCCGCGCCGGATTTTGATGCGAATACCACTCACGGCCGCAGGAAACTTGCCGACTACAAGGGCAAGTGGCTCGTTCTGTTCTCGCATCCGGCCGATTTAACGCCCGTATGCACGACGGAGTTCATCGCCTTCGCGCGCAACCACGAGAAATTCACGGCCCTCGGCTGCGAATTGCTAGGGCTCTCTATCGACAGCAACTACGCACACATCGCCTGGGACCGAAACATCGAGGAGAAATTCGGCGTCGAAGTTCCCTTTCCGATCATCGAGGACTTGTCGATGAGCGTGGCGACCGGTTACGGGCTGATCCAGCCCGGGGCCAGTGACACCTCCGCGGTGCGCGCAACGTTCATCATCGATCCCTCCGCTATCCTGCGGGCGATGGTCTACTATCCCATGAGCAACGGGCGCTCCGTCGTGGAGTTTCTTCGTCTCGGCGAGGCGCTGCAGACCAGCGACAAGTACAAGGTCGCGACCCCGGAGGCGTGGAAGCCCGGCACCGCCGTCGTCGTCCCGCCACCGGCAATGACCGACGAGGCGCACGCCCGCAAGGATCAGGGCTTCGAGTACACTGACTGGTATTTCAGCAAGAAAAAATTGGCTTGAGGGCTCAGAAAAGCAAGGGCCGCGGATTTTTGAGGCGACTTCATGCTGCAAGATGGTCTGGCAGTCGTGTCCGGTTCACTCGTTGGGTTCGTCCTTGGCCTGATTGGCGGCGGCGGCTCGATTCTCGCGGTTCCATTGCTGGTCTATGTCGTGGGCGTGAAATCGCCCCACGTCGCGATCGGCACGAGCGCAATCGCAGTAGCGTTGAGCGCGCTGTCGAGCCTTGTCGGTCATGCACGTGCCGGCAACGTCCGTTGGCCCTGCGCTCTGGTCTTTACCGCAAGCGGTATTGCCGGAGCCGGCATCGGCTCTACGCTCGGCAAACACTTTGACGGCCAGCGCCTGTTGATGCTGTTCGGGGTGCTCATGATCGTGGTCGCAGCAACGATGCTCCGAAAGCGCTCCACGGATGATGCGCGCTTCGTACCGCTGTCGGCCGAGACGGCCAGACGGCTGGCTCCTCGGCTGATGGCCTACGGAGCAGGGACCGGACTGCTGTCCGGCTTCTTCGGTATCGGCGGTGGTTTTCTCGTCGTTCCCGGATTGATCGCGGCGGTCGAGCTTCCCCTGCTAGCGGCGGTCGGGTCATCGCTCGTTTCGGTGACTGCGTTCGGGATGACCACAGCCGTGAATTACGCGTTGTCCGATCTGATCGATTGGCGGCTCGTCGGCATGTTTGTCGCCGGTGGCATTTTAGGAAGCTTGTTCGGCGGCAGAGTCGCAACCAAGCTCGCGCAACAAAAACAGACGCTCTCTCTCGTATTCTCCGGCATCGTCGCGAGTGTCGGATTTTATGTCGTCTTGCGGGGCGCCTTCACCTTGGTGCAACCCTAGAGGGTCGAGAATAGGAGAACCTACCGATGTCGGCTCTCGATCTGGCGCGCTTCCAGTTCGCTTTCACAGTTTCCGCGCATATCATCTTCCCGGCATTCTCGATCGGGCTTGCGAGTTATCTCGCGGTGCTCGAGGCGTTGTGGCTCCGGACAGGCGAGCAGATCTACCTCCGCGTCTTCAACTACTGGCTCAAGATCTTCGCCGTGGTCTTCGGCATGGGCGTCGTTTCCGGGATCGTCATGAGCTACCAGTTCGGCACGAACTGGAGTGTGTTCTCCGACAAGACCGGCCCCGTGCTGGGGCCCCTCATGGGCTACGAGGTACTGTCGGCGTTCTTCCTCGAGGCGGGCTTTCTCGGTGTCATGCTGTTCGGCTTGAAGCGGGTTGGCCCGAAACTGCACTTCCTGGCCACGTTGATGGTCGCCGTCGGGACGCTGATGTCGGCGTTCTGGATTCTCTCGGTCAACAGCTGGATGCACACGCCGGCCGGCTACGCGATCAACGCCCAAGGGCAATTCATTCCCGTCGACTGGTGGGCGGTTGTCTTCAATCCGTCGTTTCCCTATCGGCTCGTGCACATGGTGCTCGCGGCTTACCTGACGACGGCGTTCGTCGTCGGTGCGGTCGGGGCCTATCATCTGCTGAGAGACAAGACCAGTGCTCCCGCGCGTCTCATGTTTTCGATGGCGTTGTGGATGGCGGTGGTCGTCACGCCGATTCAGATCGTCGCCGGCGACATGCATGGCCTCAACACGCTCGAGCATCAGCCGATGAAGATCGCTGCGATGGAAGGCCACTATGAGACACGCGCGGGGGCGCCTTTGATCCTATTCGGCTGGCCCGATAACGCCGCTGGGGAAACACGCTATGCGATCGAGATCCCCAAGCTCGGGAGTTACATCCTGAAACACGATTGGAACGGCACGGTGCAGGGCCTCAAGGCATGGCCGAAGGCTGACTGGCCGAATACCGCGCTGGTGTTCTGGACGTTCCGCATCATGGTCGGGATCGGCTTCGCCATGCTTGGCCTGGGTTTGTGGAGCCTGTATGCACGTTGGCGTGGCGGTCTCGCTCAAGCCGAGTGGCTGCAACGGGCGGCCGTTGTGATGGGGCCGTCTGGCTTCGTAGCGGTCCTGGCCGGCTGGATCACGACGGAGTCCGGGCGCCAGCCCTACACTGTGTATGGGCTGCTGCGCACGGCCGAGAGCGCGTCTCCGATCGCGGCAGCAGCCGTCGGCGCTTCGCTCGTCGCCTTCATCGTCGTCTACTTCGCCGTGTTTGGCGCTGGCACATTCTATATTCTGCGGATGATGGGCGCTTCTCCCGCCGACACGACCAGTGGACCGGACCCCATGGAGCCGGCCCGCGCAGCCGGCATTACGCCAGGGCCAGCACAGGCGATGGCCGCGCCCGGTTCAGCCCAGCATTGAGGAAGCAAGCGCCATGGTTCTGGATCTCGCTTTCATTTGGGCGCTGCTGATCGCGTTCGCCGTGCTTGCTTATGTCGTGCTCGATGGATTCGATCTCGGCGTCGGCATCTTGTTCCCCTTCATCAAGGGAACGCGCAACCGCGACACCGCCATGAACTCCGTCGCGCCGGTGTGGGACGGTAACGAGACGTGGCTGGTGCTCGGCGGCGGCGGGTTGTTCGCGGTTTTTCCTCTCGCCTACGCGATCATCATGCCGGCGCTCTATGCGCCAATTACGGCAATGTTGCTTGGCCTCGTGTTGCGCGGCGTCGCCTTCGAGTTCCGCTGGAAAACCGAACGTGGCAAGTTCCTGTGGGATTGGGCCTTCGCCGGCGGCTCGCTGATCGCCGCCCTCTCACAGGGCATCATGCTCGGCGCGCTGATCCAGGGCATCAAGGTCGACGGCCGCTCCTACGCCGGCGGCTGGTTCGACTGGTTGACGCCGTTCAGTCTGATGACGGCGGTCGCCATCGTCATCGGCTATTCACTGCTCGGCGCAACTTGGCTGATTTTGAAGACCGAGGACGACGTACAGCGTCGAGCTTATGAGTTGGCATCGGCATTGACGCTGGCGCTACTTGCCGCCATCGGCATGGTCAGCTTGTGGACGCCGTTCCTCAACCCGACGTTTCTCGCCCGCTGGTTCTCATGGCCGGCGATCCTCTACGTTGCGCCAGTTCCGCTGCTGACGCTCGCCGCTGCTGGGCGGCTGGTGCTGGCCATCCACGATCGCCGGCAGGCCGAGCCATTCCTCGCAACGCTGGCTCTGTTCGTGCTGTGCTACATCGGCCTGGGTATCAGCCTCTATCCCAACATCGTACCTCCGAGCATCTCGATCTGGGATGCAGCAGCGCCAGACAAAAGCCTCGCCTTCCTGCTCGTCGGCACCGTCGTACTCGTGCCGATCATCCTGGCCTACACCGCCTATTCCTATTGGGTATTCCGCGGCAAGGTCGACACCGATGGAGGCTACCATTGAGCATTCGCGGAACTGAACAGACCCTGCTGTCCAAGTTCTTTTGGTTTGTCGGACTGTGGCTCGCGAGCGTTCTGGCGCTGGCGACACTAGCGATGGTCATCCGGCTCGGTTTGCGACTGTGAGGCCCAACTCGCGTATTTTGGAAATGGAGTGTCTATGGCTTTGCTTGATCGACTGCCTTGGCTTCTCGTTCTTGCCGCGATTCTGACCCTCGGTCTGGCGCCTTTCGTACCTGAGCCGCACATCTGGGAAACCCTTCCCGCCTCCTACGTCATGAAGCCGCCCGCTTCCTCGGAGCCATTGCACGAAGCCCGTTCCAAACGATCGTCCCCCTTCGCCGGGATTGCCTCGCCTACGGCCCCATCCGCTCCCACCTCGGAAAGACCATGCTTGATCGCGTGCACGCCCAATTGCTGAGTGCTGCGCGCATGATTTGGAAGGCCAACACACCGCGCCAAAGGCAGTGCCGTTCCGTGCATTGCCCTCACCGACACCCAGAACCCGTCAGGTTCATGGGAGCGGAATGGTAGCTATCGGAGTTGGCTCGCTCTTGCGATATTTCTTTAAGTGATTGATTTCATTGGTCGGAGCGGCGGGATTTGAACCCGCGACCCCCAGTCCCCCAGATAGATGGCGCAAGTGTCCTGGGCTGGCCTGATGGTGGATAGTGGCGCACTTATCGTTGAAAATCAACGACCCATCATGCATGGTGTGTCCTGTGGTTGCCCCGGCTGTGCGCGTAGCGTGGCGACCCGGTGGCGACCCGGTGGCGACCCAGATCCCCCAGCTTGCCGCACCAAGGGGGATGGGGATGGTCAAACTCACGAAGCGCTCCGCCGATGACGCCGAGATCCGGCCGGGCCGCTACACCTTGTTCGATGAAGATTTGAAGGGCTTCGGGCTCCGGGTCTTTCCGTCCGGCGCAAAGTCGTGGGTGGTCGAATACCGAGCGGGGCAGGGCGGAAGGCGCGCCGCCAAGAAGCGATTGACGCTGGGGAGCCTCGGCACCCTGACACCCGACGAGGCCCGCCGCGCCGCTCGTCATGAGCTTGCCAAGGTCCGCCTCGGCAGTGATCCGGTGCGCGACAAGGTGGACAACCGGAAGGCCGCGACCGTTGCGGAAATTGCGCGGGCCTATCTGGAAGACCACGCGCACGCCAAGCGCAAGCCTCGCACTGCCGAGCACTACCGCGACGTTATCGAACGCGTCGTGCTGCCGGATCTGGGGATGATGAAGGCCGAAGCCGTCACCCGCGCAGACGTTGCCCGACTGCACCTGAAATGGCGGCAAACTCATGTGCAGGCCAACCGGATGCTCAGCATCCTCAGCGGCGTCTACGGCTTCGCGGGCAAGCGCGGCCTTGTAGCGGAAGGCACGAACCCGGTTCGGGGCATCGAGAAGTTTCCGGAGGCGCGCCGCGAGCGGTTTCTATCGGTCGATGAGTTGGTCCGGATCGGCGCCGCGATACGCGCGGCTGAAACCGAAGGCATCGCATGGGATGTTGACGAGGCGAACCCGAATGCCAAGCACACGCCCAAAAACAACCGGCGCACCATCATTGGTCAACATGCAGCGGCGGCGCTCCGCCTCTTGATTTTCACGGGCGCTCGACTTCGCGAGATTTTGCACTTGCGCTGGGCGGAGGTGGATTTCGGGAGGGGCCTGCTTTTGCTGCCGGACAGCAAGACGGGCCGAAAAACGATCATCCTCAATGCACCGGCTCTCGCGATCCTATCGGAGCTGCCACGCATCGGCTTCTACGTCATTGCAGGAGAAAACCCGGATGCGCCGCGAGCTGATCTGAAACGGCCGTGGGAGGTTGTTTCACGGCACGCCGGACTGGAAGGCGTACGGCTCCACGATCTGCGGCACACTTATGCATCCATTGGAGCCGGGCGGGGGCTAGGCCTTCCGATCATCGGCAAGCTGCTCGGCCACGCCGAGAGCCGGACGACCGAAAGATACGCTCACCTCGACAACGATCCGTTGCGAAGGGCGTCAAACACAATCGGTCATGAACTAGCTACCGCGCTAGATGCCCGGTTGATCGAGGGAGGGCGCAAGTGAGCTTGCTTCCGACCCGCACCCGACGGACGAAACCGAACCCGCTTCGCGCCATGTGCAAAGAGCTTCAAGAGCCGATTTACGAGCCGCCGCTGAATGCATTGATGGGCAGTGACGGTGTTACCGGTTTCGATGAAGATAGAGCTGAGCGGATTCGCAAGGCGCGATATCGGAAGGTTGAGCTTCTGTACCAGCACTACGGCATCGCTCGCGATAGTCCCACTGCTTTGTCTGATCTAGCCGTTCGATTGGCTTTCGATTTCGTGCCGGGGCTTGCGGTAGTCATCACCCCGCCCGCGAAGCCGGGGCGCCCATTGTTCTCGACTAAAGACAACAACTGGGCGCTCGCCATGGACATTGAAGAGCTTGCGTTGCGCAAACCGATTACGCAGTTCCAAGCCTGTACGCTGCTCCATCAGCGACGCACAAGTCCTTGGTACGGAAAGGGCGGTGAGGGATCAAAGGGGAGCAACGCCCTCTACGGCCGCTATCGGCGCCAACTAGAGCGCAATGGCGAGACTGCCGAGAGGCGGCTTGCGTATCTCCGTGAACGACTCGCCCGGGAGCGCGCCGCACCACGCTCGAACAACCCCGAGGCGCCATTGCCCCTGAATTGGGATGAGTGGCCTGAGGAGCCCATCAGAAGAATTCTCGATGCTCCCAACGGCACGAAAACTCCATGAAGATTTTCGTGCGAGTTTCTCACGGCACGGAAACTAGAAACGCTTTTTTCGTGTCGAACGATTGCTGAGATTGCTTCTCGCGTGTCCGGCGCATCTCCGGATTCACTGCGAGGGACAGAGATGTCAGCAAAATCTGATGTACTTTCAAAGCTGAAAGCCGTCGTCGATAAGCCACAACCGGCCAACTGCGCGTTTGCTGAGTGGATGTCTGCGTCGAAGGCGGCTGAGTATACGGTCAGCTCCGTGAGCACGTTGGCAAAGCTCCGCCTTAAGGGCGGCGGTCCGCGCTTCTGTCGGATTGGCCGAGCCATCAGGTATCGACGATCCGACCTCGACGAATGGCTGATCGCTTCGAGCCGCCGCTCTACCTCCGATACGGGGGACGAGCGCTGATGAAGGGACAAAGCAAAAACCCCGGTGCTCGCGCCAACGAGCACACGGGGCAGAAAGAGCAGTCGATAGGAACCGCCTGCACCCCCATTCCTGACAGATGCTCTGCCTGCGGGCAACTCCGAAGGCGGCGGAAAGAAAACTCGAGCCGTCGTGCCTATCAGGATTTCGCACAGACGCCGCTAGGACGCGCCGCCGAGGCCCGCGAACTCGCCGCCGCTCCACTCGCCGTTCGCCGCGTCGTGTCCCGCTTTGGGCTCAACCTCGCCACGGCCAGCACCATTGCCGGCCTGGCTGGCCTTGGAGCGGAGGCGTGCCATGGCTGACGTAACTCTGCTGGAAGCCCTCTTGCCTGACGGGCGACCGTTCACGGCCAAGGGGCGCGAAGCATGGGCGCTGTACGAGCTTTTCGTCGCTGGCGAGAAGGGCGTCACTCCAAGAGAACGGCCGGCGCCCCGGTGGAGCTCTTACGCGCAACGGCTGCGCAAGCGTGGGCTGACGATTGAGACGATCCGGGAAAACCACCGGGGGGCGTTCGCCGGTCAACATGGCCGCTACGTTCTGCGGACAACCCTTTCGCTGGTCACCGTGCAACGCGCGGGAGCGCCGGCCGGCTAGCGCATCACCATCGGCGGCTCGGCGGCAACTCTGCCGTTGAGCCGCTTACCGTCACGCGGGCCCAGCGCCGGCATCACTTTCATATTCGTTTGGGAGGGCCCCGCCATGAGCGATGAGGGGGAACGGGAACGACTGCGCCGGATCAACAGCCTACGCTTGAACTGGCACGAGCGTCTGATCGCTGATCCGGCGCTTCACAAGTGGGCAGGGGCGCTGGCCTTCGGTGGCTTGGTCCTGCATCGCTTCCACGTCAATTTGGGGTACGCAGAAATTTCCATGGCTTTCGCCGCGAAGCGATTGCACATGCCGGAATCGACAGTGCGCCGGGGGCGTGACTTGCTTCTGTTGCGGCACTGGATCATCCGACGAGAGAACCCGCGCAGGGCTCTACCGGGAGGCCCATGGGCAGGAACTCTGTACGCGCTGGGCAACGGGCCTGATGATGTCATTCTAGACGAAGAAGGCAGTGAGGAAGACGAGGTGGAATAGAGGTTGCGCACAGAGGGGCGCGTGTCTTTCGGCCGCTCAAAGCTGGCTGCGTCGCGGATCGCGGCGGCGTGCGCGATCATCGCCAGACTGGCAGTCTACCAAATTGGAGTTCCGTCCCGATATTCGGAGTCTTCACAGATCTTTGCGGTAACGCCGGGCTCGTCTTGGCTCTCGACTTCGACAGCTTCGAGTTCGCCAAAATCATCGAGGACAGCCGGGACGCTTGCCGAACGCCAGCTCGTAGATAGGATAGCCGCGATGGGACCTCAACAACTGGTCGGGCGAGTGGACGGCAGATGTCTTGGTGGCAAAGTCGAAAAGCTGTATCCGGCCCCGATTTCTCAGCGATACGCAGAGAAATAGAAGGCGGTGAGCGAAGGTTGCGTCCGGTGCCAACGATTGCGCTTGATCCAGCTCGTCGCGCGACACTGTCGCCAGTGGAGATAGAGGGGTCCTCGACGGACTGAGTGGGTGCGTTCAGGGCTGCTGAGTGGTC
>CANJPN010000192.1 GCA_947475855.1 Bradyrhizobiaceae bacterium | reverse complement strand
GGTGCCGACCTCGCCATCTTTATCGACGACGACAGCACGGCCCACCCAGACCTGGTCGCGGCCCACACAGCAGCTCTAGTACGTTATCAGGCCGATGCCATCCTCGGACGCATCGAAGGGCTATCGCAGCGTCCAGTAGAAGGCCGCCGCGTGTGGAAGGCCGGCACCGGCAACGTCTCGATACGGCGCTGGGTTTTCGATCCCGCCGGCGGTCTCGGCCTCCGCTTCGATCCTCGCCTGAACCTCCTCGGCTTCGAGGACTGGGAGTTTTTCGGCGATCTCGTCTCACACGGCGGCATCATCTTTCAGTCGACTGCCCCTGTTTCCATCAGTCGGCCAACACTCGAGGCAACTCCAACCAGCGCGGAGCGGCCCTACGATGCGCGACGCGCATTTGCGATGATGGAAGGCCGCAACGAAATTGCCGTGACACGTATCCGGCACGGCATCCCTTTCGCGGCCGCGAAAGCCTTTCGCCGTCACCTTCCACTGCTGGTGCGAGGTCTTGCTGGCACCGCGACGGCACGCACGACACTGGAGAATGAAACAGCCCGCTTGCGAATTGCAAAGGCACGCGCCGCTTTTATGGGCCTGTGGCGTCCCGGATTCGAACGCCCCCTCGCGCGCAAGGGCCACATCGTCGAAACCAGGGAAACGTGATCACGCCACAATGGCGAGCCCGTTGCGCGTTGCCACGCGGGTTGCCTGCCGCTAGGGTCCGCCGCGACGCAATACGATACAGGGAGGCGCTGGCCAGATGCTACGATCGACAGCGAGAAGGCTCGCAACGGCGGTAGCCACCGCGATATCCGCCCTGAACGGATTCCAGCCATCGTCAGCCGCTGACACGGTCGCGGATTTCTACCGTGGACGCCAGATCAACTTGATCATCGCCCACGAAGTAGCCACGGGATACGATATCTACGCACGTCTGCTCACCCGCCACATGGGCCGCCACATACCGGGCAACCCGAACATCGTGCCTCAGAACATGCTGGGCGCGAGCGGCATAAACGGCGCCAACCTGCTGTTCAACATCTCGCCGAAGGACGGTTCCGCCATCGGCACCTTCGCACACACCGTACCGCTCGATCCGCTGATCGGTCAGGGCGTCGCAAAGTTCGATGCCTCGAAGTTCAACTACCTCGGCAACATGGAAGAGAGCATCGGCGTCTGTGCGATCTGGCACGAAGCAGGAATTGCCAGCCTCGCCGATCTGCAAGCGAAGGAAACGCGGTTCGGAGCAACCGCGATTACCGGCCCGCCGAGCGCAATGGCAGCGGCGCTGAAGAACCTCCTCGGCGCGAAAGTGCGATTGATCCATGGCTACAAGGGTGCCCCCGGAGTGAAGCTCGCCATCGAGAAAGGCGAGGTCCAGGGCATCTGTGGCATGCCTATGTCAACGCTGCGCGCTCAATGGTCCGACGTACTGGATGGCGGCAAGGTCAGGCCATTCATCCAATTGAGCGGTTCGAAGGGTGCACTGCCGCATGTCGATTTCGTCTATGACCACGCGAAGACGAGCGAAGACACACAAGTCTACGACCTGATCTTCGGCATCCTGAGGCTTGGCAAGATCTTCGCGGCTCCTCCCGGAGTGCCCGCCGAACGCGTGAAAGCCCTGCGCGATGCTTTCGACGCTTCGATGAAGGATCCAGAACTTCTGGCTGAAGCCGCCAAGCAGCGCATCGACATTTCTCCAGCGACGGGCGATGCCGTCGCAGGCTTCATTGCTGGCATTTACAAGACACCGCCAGCCGTCGTCGAGCGAGCGAAGAAAGCCGTCCTATATGAGTAGCAAGTGGCAGCGTCCCCGAATGCCCCATGGGCTCAATTCGCGGCTTTCGTCGGCAACGGCGCTGTGCTCTCTGCTCGCGGCAGCGACTTGGACCGCGCCTGCCCGGACCGGCGAGATCCCTGACTTCTATAAGGGTAGAACACTGATTGTCGTCGTCGGTCACGAGACCGGCACGGGTTTCGACCTCTACGGGCGGCTGATGGCCCGCCATTTCGGCCGACACGTTCCCGGCAATCCAAGTGTTGTCGTACAGAATATGCCCGGCGGCGGCGGTCTCAATTCTGCTCAGTGGCTTTACAACGCTGCGCCAAAGGACGGCACGACACTGGCGATCTTTGCCCACACCGCACCGTTCGAGCCACTGCTCGGCGATGGCAAGGCAAGGCTCGATGGCGCCATGTTCACCTGGATCGGCAATCTCGAGGAGACCGCGGCGATCTGCGCTGTCACTCAGTCCTCCGGCGTCATGAACTCGCACGACTTCCTGACCAAGGGCATTCTGGTGGGCAGCTCCGGTGGTCCCCTCGGCGTCTTCCCAACGACGCTGCGCAAGCTTCTCGGCGCGAACTTGAAGTTGATCCACGGCTACAAAGGATCGGCCGACGTCAAGCTGGCCATGCAGCGCGGAGAGGTGCAGTCCATCTGCGGTATCTCGATTTCAACGCTCAAATCGCAATGGGCAAATGAGCTGACGAGCGGCGCTGTCAAAGTCGTGATGCAGTTCGGGCGCAACAAGCACCCGGATATGCCGGGCGTCGACCACATCTACGACCACGCCAAGACCCCGATCGACCATCAGGTATTCGATCTCGTATACGGTGCGACTTCCCTCGGCCGGCCACTGGCAGCGCCACCCGGACTTCCACCAGACCGGACCGACGCCCTCCGCAAGGCATTCAATGAGATGATCGTGAACATGGAATTCCTCACCGACGCCGAGAAGAGCCGTCTGGATCTCAGTCCGGCCAGCGGCGAGCAGATCGAGGCATTGGTAAAACGGCTCTACCGTTCGCCTTCAGAGATCGTCGACAAGGCGAAGGCCGCCAGCCGAATTGAATGAATGCAGCGCACAGATGCTCTGCGCAAAACCATCTCCGCGACGATGACCGACGATGAGATCGCCAGTGATGCCGAGAATCCCCCTATCGACATCATCCCCGCTTTGGGCGAGGAGCCGGCCGAGCACGTCAAGCGCTCCTATGCGATCCCTTCCTGCGAGAATGAACAGGTCAAGAAGGTAACTGCAGCCCATAGGCCATACGAACCGACATCGAATATGACCATCGAACTTTGGAGTGACTGATGAAGACCAGGATCGCGGCGTTGGCATCGGCAACAGCCGCACTCAGCATTCTCGCTACGCAGGCAGCCTCGAGCGACCCCATCGCGGACTTCTATAAGGGCAAGACATTCACGATCGTCGTCGGCCAGGAGCCGGGCACGGGCTTCGACATCTACAGTCGCGCGCTCTCCCGCCATATCGGCCGCCATATCCCTGGCAATCCCTCCGTCATCGTCCAGAACATGACCGGAGCCAGCGGCGTCCTCTCGTTCAACTGGCTCTATAATATCGCGCCCAAGGACGGAACGGCCATGGGGACGGCATCCCAGAACGTCGCCGTTGAGGGCCTGTTCGGAAACACTGCAGCCAAGTACGACTCGACCCGATTTAATTGGATCGGGAACATGGAGGAAAGCGCAGCCGTCTGTGGCGTGACACCAGAGGCGAAGGTTACGAAATTCGACGAGCTCCTCACCCGCGAACTCATCGTCGGCGCTACCGGCCCGACCGGCCCCATCGGACAATCTGCGCGGGCGTTGAACGGCGTCGCCGGTACGAAACTCAAGATCACATCGGGTTACAAGGGGACTGCCAGCATCAAGCTGGCGATGGCATCTGGCGAAGTGCAGGGCATTTGCGGTTTGCCCTGGTCCACGATCAAGTCGTTCTGGAAGGATGAGCTGGACGCGAACCGCTTCAAGCCGATCATCCAGCTCTCCGCTCGCCGTTTGCCCGAGCTGGGCAACATCGCCCACATCGACGACTACGCAAAGACCGACGAAGCAAAGCAGGTCGTCGATTTGATCTTCGGGCAGCTCGCCCTCGGTCGCATCTACGCAGCGCCTCCCGGCATACCCGCAGAACGCACCGCAGCACTGCGCAATGCGTTCATGACGACGATGACCGACAAGGAATTCCTCGCCGACGCGGAGAAGACACGCATCGACATTCTCCCGACCACCGGCGAGCAGGTCGAAGCGCTGGTCAAGCGCTTCTATGCCGTGCCCGCATCGGTCGTCGAACGCGCCAAGCAAATCGTCGACGCGAAATAGCCCTTCACCCTTGCGCGGCGGGATTCACTTCTTAGCCGCGCCCGCCGCGTCGAGAAATCGGTTGGTCATCGTCGCGGCTAGATCGATCTTCGCGCTCGCGACGGATGGATCAAAGACCTGAAGCACGCGACTGGCAGTCTCGGCGCCCCCGGGAACGAAGCGTCCATCCGAAGTGAACATGGCCTTGCTGGCCGCAATAGCGGCCGTGTAGAGCGCGGGATTGCCCATCGAATAGTCAGGCGGCATCAGCTTCACGATCTCGTCGGGCGAGCTCTTGTCCAGCCACACAAGCGCACGCGCGAACGCAGACACGACGGCCTGCACCGTTCGCGGATTTTTATCGATGAACACTGGTGAGGCATAGACGATGCCGCCCGGATAAGGCCCGCCGTAGATGGCCTGCGTCCCCTCCGCAGTGCGGCCGTCGGCTACGATCTTCACCAGACCTTCCGCCTGCATCAAACTCAGCATCGGATCGGACGACACGATTGCGTCGATCTCGCCGCGGCGTGCGCCAGCGACCGCTGTCGATGTCGTGCCGGTGCCGATGAATGATGCGTCAGTGGCGGCGAGGCCGCTGCGCACCATCATGTAGGCGGCCATGAAGTGCGTCGCAGATCCCGGAGACGTGACACCAATCCTCAGACCTTTGAGATCCTTCGGCGACGAGTAGTTGATATTCTTCGACGCGATCGTCCCGAGCACGAGCCCCGCGAAGCGGCCGTATTGCAGCACCGCGATCACCGGCTGCCCCTTCGCCTGCATCTGCACGGTGTGATCAAAAGTACCCGTCGCCATTTCGGCGCTGCCGCCGACCACGGCTTGCAATGCACGCGCACCGCTCGCCAGGTCGATGATCTCCATATCGAGCCCGGCATCCTTGAAATATCCGAGTCTCTCGGTAACCGTGAGCGGCAAGTAAAAGATGCCGGCCTTCCCTCCGACCGCGAAGCGCAGCTTCGGCATTTCAGGCTTTTCGCCTTGTGCAGACGCACTTTCGTAACCAACAACACTTGACGCAACTGCCACGGCCAGACCCGCAAGGGCCGCAAGAATCTTCATGCCTTCCTCCAGTTTCCCCAGCCCCGGTCTATGCTCCCAGTGGCCCCGCGAAGATGAACCACGCGCCAGCCGCGATCAATCCGAATCCGACCGCGTGATTGAGGGTCAGCGGCTCGTTCAGCCACAAAAACGAGAACGCAGCGAACACGGTAAGCGTTACGACCTCCTGAATCGTCTTCAATTGCGCCGTCGAGTAAACCGCGCTTCCGAAGCGATTGGCGGGAACCGCAAGGCAGTACTCGATCAGTGCGATACCCCAGCTTGCGAGCACGGCGATCCATAGTGGCGTAGCCTTGAACTTCAGATGACCGTACCACGCGAAAGTCATGAACACGTTGGAGACAACGAGCAGAAATATCGGCGTCAGGTAGGTCGAGATCGGCATGACAGGCTTCCTGGCGGTCAAGGCGAAAGAGAAAGGGGCAGCCCGCGCAGACTGCCCCTTGCCAATTCTACGACAGAGTCGTCGCGTCGCTCATTCGACCTGCGGGATGTTCGCCGCCTTGATCACGGAAGACCACAGCTTGCGCTCCGATTCGATGAAGTTCCCCATCGCCTTGGGCGTGTCGCCGACAGGAATCGCCCCAATCCCTGCGTATCGCTTCTTCACATCGTCGGTGGCCATAAGCTCGTTCGCGTCGCGGTTGATCTTTGCGATGATGTCGTCCGGCGTGCCAGGAGGCGCGGCCAGCACGAAACGGACGATAGCAACGAACCCGGGCACGCCGCCCTCGATCACGGTCGGAACATCAGGCAGGAACGGCGACCGCTTTTCGGAGGCGATCGCGATGAATTTCAACTTTCCGCTCTCGTGTTGCGCGATGCCCGAGGCCAGATTATCGAACGTCAGCTTGATGTGGCCGCCCACGTGGTCGTTCACGAGCGGACCCGAGCCGCGATAGGGAACATGCGTGAGCTTGACGCCCGCCGCCGCCTCGAACATCGCGGCCGCGATATGCGACGTGGAGCCGTTCCCCTGGCTGCCATAAGCGATGTTCTCTGCCTTCGCCTTGGCGATCAGTTCCTTGATGCTGTTCACGCCGAGGCTCGGATGCGTGGAGACCGCCGTCGGGATTTCGGTCATCATCACGACGGGCTTGAAGTCTGCTGGGTCGAAACCAAGCTTCTTGTAGATGAACTGGTTGACGGCCAGTACCGGCGAGGGAGTAGCAAACAAAGTGTAACCGTCTCCAGCCGCGCGCGCGGCAATCTCCGCCCCGACGTTACCTCCAGCGCCCGACCGGTTCTCGATCACAACGGCTTGCCCCCATTTCTTCGAGAGGCCATCGAGCAGTATCCGCGGCGAGCTGTCCGCCCCGCCACCCGGTGGATACGGAACTATGATTTTGACGGTATTTTGTGGCCAGTTCGCTTGCGCCATCGCAGGTCCTGATGCTGCGACCAAGGCGAATACAAGCGCGGCGATACAAGTGCGCATTCGAAGTCCCGACATTTGGAAGTAGCCTTTCGTTTCCCGACAGCGTGAAATTTCAAGCTGCATTTATGCTTTATCGGTCCCTCAGGGCAAATCCGGATGTCCCCTGAGCCAAAATCATTCGCGCGCCGTCAATGCAGCCTTGGCCCGCGTCAGAACCTCCGGCGTCTTCATGTAGGCGCCTGCGATGATCTTGGCGATCTCCTCGCCTTCCATCGCCCCGACATCGGCATTGATCCGCGCCGCATCGGCCAGAAACTCCGCGTCCTTTACCGCCCCACGAAACCCCGTGCGCAGCGCCTCCACGCGATCGGCCGGAACTCCCGGAGGTGCCGCGAACTTATAGGCCATTCCCTGGCGCGCAAACGCCAGCTCCATCGCGCCCCGGTCAACGTCGTTCTTCGCAAAATCCATGATCAGCGGCACGCCTTGCAGAAGCGTCGGATGCCGCTCCGTAGCGAGTTGCACGACGAAATTCGCCAATCCCGGCTCCTTCAGCCAATTTGGCCTTAGCGCCATGACGGTGCCGATCGTAGCACCGGCATTGCCGTGCACCTCGCCCCGGTCGAGCGCGAGAAAAGCATCCGCCTGCCCGGGAAAACCGCTGACGATCTTTACCTTGGCGTCGAGCAGAGTACGCAACACCAGCGCAAACGAATGCGTGTCCGCGCCCGGCCCCGATGCCCCCACGATGATCTCGCGTTCGCGGATATCCGCAACAGTCCTGAACCCGGTATCTTTTCCGGTGACCAGAAAACTCACCTCGCGGCCATGGCTTCCGATCCAGTTGAACTTGACCGGATCGAACTTCACCGCAGGATTCCCGAACAGCGCCTCGAGATAGAGCCCCCGCCCGAACATGCCGATCACGGTGCCGTCCTTGGCCGACGCGTTATAGAGTTGGTTGGCAGCAACCATGCTGCCCGCTCCCGGCATGTTCTGGATGACGACGTTCGGCTTACCGGGAATGTACTTGCCGAGATAGCGCCCGATCAGCCGCGCGCCGGAGTCGTACGACGCCCCCGCTCCATACCCCACGATGAACGTGACCGTTTTGCCCGAATAGAACTGCGCCGCGTCCTGGGCACTTGCAGGCGACACGCTCCACGCCATTGCCGTCACCAATGCAGCCGTGGACAGCATGCGGCCAGCCCAAAGTCTGCCAAACCGATTACCCATAGGGGTCTCCAAGTCGTTGATGCCCGTGGGCGGCCGCGATTAGGCTACCTTACCATCTTCGCCGCGACGCAGCACCTTTCCTGGCAGCGCGCCGGTGTGCGCCGCGTTCTCTATCACGATCTCGCCGTTGACGATCACCGTCGTCCGCGTGCCACTCGGATATTGGTGGGGCGACAGATAAGTGGCCTGCTCCTTGAAGTCCGCAGGATCAAAGATAGCGACATCGGCGCGATAGCCCGACTTCAACAAGCCCCTGTCTGCGAGCTTCAAGGCGCGCGCTGTCGCACCCGTCATCTTCGCCACCGCCAATTCGAGCGGCATCAGCCCTTCCTGCCGGCAATAGTGATCGAGCACCCGCGGGAACGTCCCGTAGAAGCGCGGATGCGGCATGCCCTGGCTGACGGTGCCGTAGGTCGCCACGCAATTGCCGTCTGATCCGACGAGCGGCTCCGGACGCCGCATCAATTCGCGCACGTCATCCTCCGAGATCGACGTCACGAGCACTCGCGTCGCGCCCTTGTCGTCGATCATGTAGTCGCACACGGTATCGATCGGATCCTGCCCGCGTTCAGCCGCCAGCGAACCGATGGTGCGCCCTGCGAACTGCGGCAGGTTCGGCGTGATCGAAATGCGCACATCTTCCCACGACTGGATGCGCCCCCAGTTATTGAGCCCGTCTCGCGCGATGTCTTCCGCGATCCGCCGCCGGGTCTCGGCCAGACGCAGACGCTCGATCATCGGCTCGACGCCACCGGCCTGCACCCATTGCGGCATCAGGTTCTTCAGGGGGTTCGATCCCGCCGTGTAGGGATAGGCGTCGCAGTCGATGTCGAGGCCGCGCGCACGAGCCGCCGCCATCATCTCGAGCGCCTTGCCGGTCTTGCCCCAATTGTTCACGCCCGAGCACTTGAAGTGGACGATCTCGACGTGAACGCCGCAGGTCTCCGCCACCGCGATCGCCTCTTCGACCGACTCGAGAACACCGTCGGACTCGTCGCGCAGATGCGTGAAATAGGCGGCATTGTAACGCTTTAGCACATGCCCAAAGGCGATCATCTCGTCGGCCTTCGCGTAGGAACCGGGCGACGTGAAAAGACCTGACGACATACCGAGTGCACCGGCCTTCAACCCATCCTCAAGCAAAGCGATCATGTGATCGAGTTCCGCCCTGCTCGGCGCGCGGTCTTCCATCCCCATCGCCATCAGCCGCAGCGTGTTGTGCCCAACGAGCATGCCAGCATTGACCGATGTCGCTGGAAAAGTGTCGAGATAGTCCGGGAAACTAGTCTCGCGAAACGGCAGCCATGGCGCGCTCGGCGACAGATAGTCAGCCAGCAGCTTGACCTTCCCCGGCAGCACCGGCGCGACCGAGAACCCGCAGTGTCCGATGATCTCCGTGGTCACGCCCTGCCGCACTTTGCTTTCGGCTTTCGGATTGATCGGCAGCGTGAAATCCGAATGCGTTTTGATGTCGATGAAGCCCGGTGCAACCACGAGCCCGCTGGCGTCGATCACTTTCCGTGCATTGCCCTGGATCGCCGCCCCGACGACCGCGACTCGACCTTGCGAGATTGCGACATCCCCCGCTTGGCTCGCACCGCCAGAGCCATCGACGATGCGTCCGCCGGAAATGAGAATGTCGTAATCCATGTGCGAACGTCCGTTGTCTGGGCCTTGGCGGCTTCACTGCTGTTGAAAGATGGATCAGGTCCGAGCGAACCGATCGTTCGCATCGCCCCGCGACCACAGCCTTCATTAACTAGAGCCGCAAACGCGGATTCGGTGGAGAGCTTACGTGCCCGGGCGGCGAATCGGAAGAGGAGAACCCGCAAGTTCCTTATCCGCGAGAGCGCCCATGCTTTTCCAGACCCTCGATCAACTAAACCCTGGGGACGACGCAGCGCATCGGTTGGAACGGCGGCCAGAATCGCTGTCAGACTTTGTTCATCTGGGAACTTATTCGCTATTGTGAGAGATAAAAGATGAGGATCTCAATTTTTGCCGTCGTGGCGTTTGGCATTGCGGTTGCGGGGTGCGCGCCGACATTGCAGTACGAGCCGTTCACGGTCCAAGAGATGGAAAACACGCAATCGCTGCGGATCAGATTCGAGAATCTGCCGCCCGAAGAGCTCGTGTACGAAGTCATGTGGCTCTGTTCGGATCTGATGTAGCGACTTAAACCGCTGCAGCTTGGCCAATGACATGACGTGGAGTGAGGCGGTCGCCGTCGCGCTCGATCATGCGACGCCAGCCGAGATAGCTCGCGAGGTACTTCGAAGCGACGCCCCGGAACGGG
>CANJPN010000191.1 GCA_947475855.1 Bradyrhizobiaceae bacterium | reverse complement strand
GGCGGACAATGCTCGCTTTCCGCGATCTGCTTCTCCGCAATCCCACCCTCGAAAGCGCTTACCTCGACCTGATGCGCAATGGCGTCGCCCAAACGCCCCCGCTGCTCATCACCCAGCTTCTTCACGTCATCATGCGTAACGTGTTGGACGGCGAAACCGACCCAGTTACCCTGCGTGCAGGCGAACTCCTATTCAGGCCGCAGCGGCTCACGCGCGAGCAGGGTGGCATCCTCCTGGCAGACGAAGAGGTCGTCGATGGCGAGGAAAAGTCGCGGCACACGTCTCCGCTGACCGCGATGCTCGGCGAGCACAAAGCCCGCCAACTCGACGTGGTGACACCTGCCACTACCGATCTTTATTGGAAGCGCTCCGACCAGTTCGACATGGTCCTCGACTTCACGCCGAATGGCGCGGCCCGCTTGGCCTTGGCAACCGTCATGCAGCGCTGGTTGCGGCACATGCTCGGCCTTGAAGCGCGCATCACACCTCTGGAGCGGATCGAGAACGAGCCGTGGTATTGGTTCGTCGGGCTCGATGCGGAATCGACACGCATCGGCAACCGGCTTTGGCGTGGTGAGAAGGTGCCGGTCGACACAATGGACCGCATCGTGGCGCTTTACTCGCTCGAACTACCCGAATTCCCGCAGACCGCCGGGCGCAGCATTTATCTGATACTGTCTATGACATCCGCCCGCATCGTATCGATGAAGCCGCAGAACCTGCTCGTTGGTCTTCCCGATGTCGCCTTGGCCACTTCCAGAGGAAACCATGGTCGAGCGTGAAATCATCGTCGGCCTTATCATGGAGCGCCTAGATCCATCCACCAAATGGGGGGAGCCTATTTGGCTGCCGCGCCAAGCCCTCGACGGCGTACCCGATACCCAGCCGTGGACAATCCTGTCCAAGGGCGCAGATCGCGTGAGCTATTTCGCAGGTGCCTTCGCGGTCCACCTCTATTCGACGGAAACCGCGTACTACCGCGACAACCTGCTGGCCGACCGCCCGCGGCTGTGGGTCGTCATGCGGCCGGACGGCCCGGAACCTCCGGTCGACATCATCGCAGTAACGGCCGATCCGACCGAAGGCGAAGGCTATACCGAAACCGGCACGAACGTCGTCGAAGTGATCGACATTCCGCCAGGTCTTGCCGCTGCTATTGCCGAATTCGTCGATGCGCACCACGTCGAGCGGGTGTTCGAGAAGCGCAAGCGCGACAAGCGTCCGCCGCAACTCGGCGAACGCCGCCGCCCCATAGACGAAGACAGGTCATGAGCAAGATCATGAGCAAGTCACCATGAGCAAACCCGACGACGAAGTCCCCTTCCTTTCGCGCTGGTCGCGGATGAAGCAACGCGCCGCTCATCCCGGCCTACCAGCAGAGCAAGTCGAACGCGACGGAGTAGCGGCAGGAGGCCGCCAAGCCGCAACCTCGCCGGCTGTTGCCCCCCCGGCAGCGGACGTGATGCCCGCGAAAAACGCCGAAGCCGAGCCGCCGCTCGATCTCGAAAAGCTGCCGCGTGTCGAAGAATTGACGGCAGAAAGCAACATCGCGGTGTTCCTTGACCGCCGCGTCCCCGCTGCCCTGCGCAACGCCGCTCTGTCCCGCATGTGGACGCTCGATCCCACCATCCGCGATTTCATCGAGGTGGCGGAAAACCAGTGGAACTGGAACATACCCGGCGGCGCGCCCTTCTATGAACTCATCGAGGAAGGCTCCACGGCCGGGATCTCATTCGCCGACGCGACCAGTGCGATATCGCGCACCTTGACCTCTCCCGACAATCCACCCCCTCCAACAGAGCAGATTGCCGAGAAGCCCGACGAAATTCCCGATCAACAAAAAGTTGATCCAGGCGGGGAGGTTCTTGCTGCACCGCAAGAAATTGCACTGCCCCTGCACACCTCCAGCGTCGGCCATGCCGCCCCTTCGCCCCTTGCGGCGCAAGATGTTAGATCTACTGAGGCGGACCTCACCGCAGTGCAACAAAGCGCACACCCGACCCGCCGTCGCCACGGCGGCGCGTTGCCCGCTTAATCCAAAGTAGCAACAGCTACGTAAGCTCCCGCCATAGACAGCCGCCATAGGACCACCCTATGAGCAACATCAGACTTTGGGAGACTACTCGTCGACAAGCGGAATAACCGTTGGACGAGACGACCTGGACGCCTTTCGAAATGCGTGAAGAAGGACTACAGCGAGCTATCGATGCCGCAGGAGGTGTGGGTGCGCTTGCCCGCAGCCTCGGCATACGCCAGCCCTCGGTGTCGACGTGGACGAAGGTTCCTGCCGACCGTGTCCTCGCCATCGAAGCGCTCACCGGCGTCGCCCGCAAGATGCTGCGTCCCGATCTCTATCCGGTTGACGGCGACGCTCAGTTGGCTTCGGCCCCTATCGACGAAATCGAGCTTGCCCGCGCCCACGAGTACCTCCTGCTCGCCCGCCTTCTGCGCCGTGCACCCGATGCCAAACTTCTGTCCGAGCTGTCCCACCTGCGCGGCGATGTCTCCCCCATCGGCATGGCTCGCATGCAATTGGCCGAAGCGGCCAACCGGTACACCGAAGCCGAAGTCGCCAGCGAATACTTCGCGCTGTTCATTGGCATCGGCCGCGGCGAGCTGCTACCTTACGCCTCGTTCTATCTGACAGGCTTCCTCCACGAAAAGCCGCTCGCTTACCTGCGCGAGGATCTGGGCCAGCTTGGCATCGAGCGCACAGACGGCAATTTCGACCCTGAGGACCATCTTGGTCTGCTCCTGGAAGTCATGGGCGGTTTCGCCAATGGCACTTTCGAAGCCGACCTTTCCCGTCAGCACCAGTTCTTCGACCGACACATCGCACCTTGGGCAGGACGCTGCTTCGCTGACATCGGCGTATCTCCGTCCGCCAACTTCTACAAAGCCGTCGCTAACCTCGGCAACTGCTTCATGGAACTCGAACGCGAAGCATTCCTGATCGACGCATGAACTGAAAAGCCAAAGCCCAAAATTCGAAAAGACATCGCGCCGCCGCAGGCAGCACGGCATTCAACGGGAGGCAGTAATGAAATCCAAGAACGATGATGGGAAATCCGTCGATCGCCGAGGCTTCCTGCAATCGATCGGCGGCGCGAGCGTAGCAAGCGCGGCCATCGCCGTCGGCACGCCAGCTCCCGCCATTGCCGCCGAGAGCGAAGACGACAAGAAGAAGGCCCGCTATCGCGAGACGGACCACGTCAAGGCCTTCTACCGCACCAACCGTTATTGATCTCATAGCTGGCAAGGAGGCATCACCGTGCTGATCCGGCGCAAGGAATCCACTGCCCGCGCATCCTCGCTGAGGAGCGCACTCGTCGAAACCGGCGGTCAGAAGCTCGACCGACGCTCGTTCCTCGCCCGTTCGGGCCTGGCCGTGGGCGGCGTCGCCGCAGTCGGCTCGCTCGGCGTGACCGGCGTGAGAAAGGCCGAAGCCGGTCCCGTGAAGCCCGGCGTCAAGATCGAGCGCAAGAAGAACATCTGCACGCACTGCTCGGTCGGCTGCACCGTGATCGCGGAAGTCCAGGACGGCGTGTGGGTCGGGCAGGAGCCCGCCTGGGAATCACCGATCAATCGCGGCACGCATTGCGCCAAGGGCGCGGCCATCCGCGAGGTCGTGCACGGCGACCGACGCCTCAAGTATCCGATGAAGCTGGTCAACGGCCAGTGGCAGCGCATCACGTGGGACGTGGCGCTGACCGAGGTCTCCCAGAAGATGAACGTGATCCGCGAGAAATCCGGGGCGGACTCCGTGTGGTTGCTCGGCTCGGCCAAGTTCTCCAACGAGGGCGCGTATCTGTTCCGCAAGTTCGCGGCATTCTGGGGCACCAACTCGGTCGACCATCAGGCGCGCATTTGCCACTCGACGACGGTCGCGGGTGTCGCAAACACCTGGGGCTACGGTGCGCAGACCAACTCCTACAACGACATCCGCAACGCCAAGACCGCCATCATCATGGGCGGCAACCCGGCCGAGGCGCATCCGGTATCGATGCAGCATGTGCTGTCCGGCAAGGAGTTGAATCGAGCCAATCTGATCGTCATCGATCCCCGCATGACGCGCACCGCCGCACACGCCAACGAGTACGTGCGCATCCGCTCAGGCACCGATATTCCGGTGCTGTGGGGCATGCTGTGGCACATCTTCGAGAACAAGTGGGAGGACGCCAAGTTCATTGAGCAGCGCGTCTACGGCATGGACGAGATCCGCGCCGAGGTGAAGAAGTACGATCCCAAGACGGTCGAGGACATCACGGGTGTTCCCGGTGAGCAACTGAAGCGCGTCGCGGAGATGTTCGCCAAGCAGAAGCCATCGACGCTGATCTGGTGCATGGGCCAGACCCAGCATACCGTCGGCACTGCCAACGTGCGCGCCTCCTGCATCCTGCTGCTGGCGACGGGTAACGTCGGCTTCCCAGGGACGGGTGCAAACATCTTCCGTGGACATTGCAACGTGCAGGGCGCAACCGACCTCGGCGTCGATATTGGCACGCTCCCACTCTATTACGGCCTCGCAGATCCTGCTTGGCGTCATTGGAGCCGCGTCTGGGAGGTCGAGTACGATTGGCTCGACGGCCGCTTCGACAAGATTCCCGGTCCGAATAATACGACCGTCAATATGCGCAACATGCCGGGTATTCCATCGACCCGTTGGTTCGATGCGGCCACCCTGCCGAAGGATCAGGTGACCCAGCGCGATAATGTCAAGGCAGCTGTCGTGTTCGGCCACGGCGGCAACACGGTGCCGCGCATGCCCGAGTTCGTAAAAGGGCTCGCAGCCCTCGACCTCCTCGTCGTCGCCGACCCGCACCCGACCAACTTCATCTCGCTCGGCAACCGCAAGGACAACACCTATCTGCTGCCGATTTCGACTCAGCTCGAGTGCTCTGGTTCGCGAACGGCCTCCAACCGCTCGATCCAATGGGGCGAGAAGATCGTGGAACCGATCTTCGAAAGCGCCAACGACTATTGGGTCTTGTACGAATTGGCCAAGAAGCTCGGCTTTGCCGACCGCATGTTCAAGAACATCCAGCTGGTGAAAGGCAAATTCGGCGACGAACCGTCACCGGAATCAGTTCTCCGGGAAATCAATCGCGGCGGTTGGTCGACGGGATATTGCGGCCAGTCGCCGGAGCGCCTCAAGGCGCACATGGCCAACCAGGACAAGTTCGACATCGTGACCCTTCGCTCGCTGCCGGGAGCCCCCGCCGAGATCGCGGGCGATCACTATGGTCTCCCTTGGCCCTGCTGGGGCACACCGGAGATGCGCCATCCCGGCTCGCCAATCCTCTACAATACGACCATGGCGGTGAAGGATGGCGGCGGTACCTTCCGTCCGCGATTCGGCATCGAGCGCGTCACCAAGACGAAGGTCATGGAGGACGGCAAGGAGGTCGAGAAGGAAGTCCGTGAGAGCTTGCTGGCCAATGGCGTGTTCTCCAAGGATAGCGAACTCACAGACGGCTACCCGGAATTCACGTTTGCGATGTTGAAGCGCCTCGGCTGGGACAAGGACCTCACGCCTGTCGAACTCGAAACCATCAACCGGATCGGCGGCAATACGCCCGACACGGTCTCGTGGGCCATCGACCTTTCCGGCGGCATCCAACGAGTTGCCATCGCGCACGGTTGTACGCCCTACGGCAATGGCAAGGCCCGTGCCGTAGCGTGGGACCTGCCCGACCCGGTGCCGACGCATCGAGAACCGATCTACTCGCCCCGCGTCGATCTCGTTGCAAAGTATCCGACGCGCCCGGACTTCCGTCACTTCCGGCTTCCCAATCAGGGCGCCTCTATTCAGAAGGCTGCGGTGGAAAAGGGGATCGCGAAGGACTTCCCGCTCATTTTGTCATCCGGCCGTTTGGTCGAATACGAAGGCGGTGGCGAGGAAACGCGATCCAACAAGTGGCTCGCCGAGCTGCAGCAGGACATGTTCGTCGAGATCAATCCTGTCGACGCGGCCGCCCGCAACATCAAGGATGGCCAGTGGGTGCTCGTCCAGGGCCCGGAAATGGCAAAGGACAAGTGGACCCGCATGAAGGCCCTCGTGACCGAGCGTGTCGGCAAGGGTGTCACGTGGATGCCGTTCCATTTCGGCGGCTGGTACCAGGGCGAGGATCACCGCAAGAACTACCCCGCCGGCACCGATCCAATCGTGCTCGGTGAGTCCGTGAACATCATCACCACCTACGGCTTCGATCCGGTAACGGCGATGCACGAGGGCAAGGTCACCCTCTGCCAGATCAAAGCCGCGTAAGGGAGAAAGCTATGGCTCGCTTGAAGTTTCTCTGCGACGCGGACCGCTGCATCGAATGCAACGCCTGCGTCACCGCCTGCAAGAACGAGAACGAGGTGCCCTGGGGCATCAACCGCCGCCGTGTCGTCACCATCAACGACGGTAAGCCCGGCGAACGCTCGATCTCGATGGCCTGCATGCACTGTACGGATGCGCCATGCGCCGCCGTGTGCCCCGTCGACTGCTTCTACACCACTGCAGACGGCGTCGTACTCCACTCGAAGTCGCTCTGTATCGGCTGCGGCTACTGCTTCTACGCCTGCCCATTCGGCGCGCCGCAGTATCCGAAGAAAGCGAACTTCGGCAGCCGCGGCAAGATGGACAAGTGCACCTACTGCGCCGGCGGCCCCGAGGCCGACATGACGCTGGTCGAGTACGCGTCCTACGGCCGCAACCGCTTGGCCGAAGGCAAGTTGCCGCTTTGCGCCGAGATGTGCTCGACGAAGGCGCTGCTCGCCGGCGACGGCAACATCATCGCCGAAATCTACAAGGAGCGCGTGACGAAGCGCGGCTACGGCTCCGGCGCGTGGGGCTGGAAGACGGCCTACAAGGAGTCGATCCAGACTTGATTTGCCGGGGCGCCGACTGGTTTCGCGCCGGCCGGCTCCCCGCTATCGGATCGAAGAAAAAGCCCGCCGATCGAGCGGGCGCTGCAGCCGCGAGGCTGCACAGGAGGCACGGATCGAAATGTCCTTCACCTATTTGCGCCGCACATTTACAGCATGCGCCCTGCTGCTCGGGATTGCAGTCGCACTGCCCGCCATGGCGCAGCAACCCTCGCGCGTGAACCCTACCGCCGACAGCGTCAAGGAGCAGCAGTTGCTCGACGCGCTGAAGCCCGGCGGTCACCAGTCTCTCGAAGGCCGCGTATCGATCCCGGACCACAGGTCCGCAACGCTGATTCAGCCCGAGGGCCGCGATTGGGTCGTCTGGCGGGAGAAAACGCTGCCGCGGCTCGGCGCAGGCGTGATCGTCGGCATGATCGTCCTGCTTCTGGCGTTCTTCGCTGTGAAGGGCCGCATCAAGGTCGACGACGGCCTGTCGGGCCGGCAGATCCAGCGTTTCAACTCCGTCGAACGCTTCGGGCACTGGATGACCGCAACCGCGTTCATCGTGCTCGCCCTGTCAGGCCTCAACGTCACCTATGGCCGGCAGTTCCTGCTGCCGATACTTGGTGCTGACGCATTCACGCTCGTATCCCAGTGGGCCAAGTATCTGCACAATTACATGAGCTTCGCTTTCGTGCTCGGCCTCATCATGATGTTCCTGCAATGGGTCGTCTATAATCTGCCGATGCCGAACGATTTCCGCTGGATCGCGCAAGGCGGTGGAATTATCGGAAAGAAACACCCCCCTGCCGGAAAATTCAATGCCGGCCAGAAGGTCGTCTTCTGGGTGACGATCGTCGGTGGCGTATTGCTCTCGGCGACGGGCTACGCGCTGATGTTCCCGTTCTACAGCGCGCCAAGTAATATACCCGACTACACCTCCACGATCGCCGGTCTGCAATCCGTATCGATGTGGCATGGCATCATCGCGGTGGTGATGATCGCGGTCATCCTGGCCCACATCTACATCGGCACACTCGGCATGCAGGGCGCGTTCTGGTCGATGGGCACCGGCAAGGTCGACGTCAACTGGGCCAAGCAGCATCATTCGATCTGGGCCGCCAAGGTCATCCCCAAGGATGTACAGGGCAAGCCGACGCCCGCTGAATAGTTCTGGGTTCCAGCGGCAGCCGGCCGAACCGGCTGCCCTTCGACCCAACCCGACGCAACTTCGCGATGAGACCGGTGACGACATGCGCGCATTTCTTTTCGGACTGTTGGCGGCCTTCGTATTGGCGGGAGTTGCGGCCATGGTTCTGGAGAGTGTCCAGTCCACGAGCGACCGGGCCAACACCACCTCCGGCGTCCGGCTCGACTTCGCCAAGGACGGCGTGAACCGCCCGGCGCCGCACTGACGGCGTCGCAGACGTGACGACGACGACTGAGCCTCCTGACCCTATACTGTTCGAGCCGGCCCCGATCGACTGGTCGAACCTGTACTGGGTCGCCGCAGCCCTCGCCGCAATGATCGCTGTGATCCTTTCCGGCAACCTCTGGGCACTTAACTTCCTACATGTGGCAGCCGGCTTGCTCTGGACCGGCATCGACCTCTTCATGGGCTTCGTCGTCGGCCCGGCTTTGCGCCGTACGCCATTCGAGGTCCGCCGCGCGGTGATGACCCAACTCACGCCGCGCACCATGTTCCTGCTGCCCACGATATCCATCATCACAGGCACCACCGGCTGGTATCTCGCCCGAGACCTGGGCTATCTCGCAGCCCCTTATCCCGCCTATTGGTGGGTCGTGGGCGCGCTCGTCGTGATCACCGTATTGACCGTGCAGGGCCTCGGCATTCTCCTGCCGACGCAGATCCGCGTCTATTTCGAGTTGATCAAGGCAGAACCCGACCGCGAGCGCATCGCCCGCCTGTCCGCCAACTACTTCTACATCATCGCGCTGCAGGGACTGATGCAGGTCGCGATCATCGCGATCATGGCGCGCTTTCGCATGGGGCTCTAAACTCAGAGCCATGAGCAAACCAGACCCAGAGCTGCAAACGGAAATCCGCACTCGCGTTGCCGCGATCCGCGGACCAGACGGTGCACCGCTCGGCGACGGCGGACGCCTGTCCGAGATCATCGTGCGCAACGGCCGGGCGTATTTCTTCATAGCCGTCTCGCCAACCGAAGCCGCGAGCTGGGAAGCTGCAAGAAGCGCCGCCCAGGTGGCCGCCGCCGAAATAGCCGGCGTCACATCGGCAACCGTCTCACTCAACGCTGAGCGCAGCGCAGCGCCCGCGAAGCCAAACCAAGCAAGCGCTCCTGCCACTAGCTTCCCCGCCCTCGCTGCCGTCCGGCACATCGTCGCCGTGGCCTCGGGCAAGGGCGGCGTCGGCAAATCGACGACAGCCTGCAACATAGCACTCGCCCTGAAGGGCCTAGGCCTGCAGGTCGGCATCCTGGACGCCGACATTTACGGCCCGTCGATGCCGAAGCTTTTCGGCCTTCGCGCCAAACCCACCGTAATCGGCGAGCGCACACTCGTGCCCCTCGACGGCTACGGTGTCAAAGTCATGTCGATCGGCTTCGTCGTCGACGAAGCGAAAGCCCTCGTCTGGCGCGGCCCAATGGTGATGGGCGCAATCACGCAGATGTTGCGTGACGTTGCATGGGGGCCTCTCGATGTGCTGATCGTCGACATGCCTCCCGGCACCGGCGACGCACAGCTGACGATGGCGCAGAACGCCCACCTTTCCGGCGCCGTCATCGTATCGACGCCCCAGGACCTCGCCCTGATCGACGCCCGCAAGGGCGTCGCGATGTTCCAGCAGGTCGATGTGCCCATCCTCGGGATAGTCGAGAACATGAGCTATTTCGTGTGCGACGAATGTGGCAAGCGCCACGAAATCTTCTCCCACGGCGGCGCCGCAAAGGAAGCCGCCCGTCTCGGTGTACCTCTTCTCGGCGAGATCGCACTGGATCCAATAATCCGCGAACGCTCAGACGCCGGCTTGCCCATCGTCGTCAGCGAACCCGATAGCCCCCACGCCGAAACCTACCGAAGCATCGCGCAACAGATCTGGGCTCGATTGCAGCCCGGCCGCAGTCGCTCTGGGGCAGCGGTTCGATAGCGGTTCGATAGCCACGACAAACCCGCCTCCCGATGCTATTTTACGTCGCGAGCGGCTGACGCGGTATAAACCGAAACTGTCACGCCCCGCAGCGAGGCTATGATGAACGCACGTGCCGGCATCAAGGT
>CANJPN010000190.1 GCA_947475855.1 Bradyrhizobiaceae bacterium | reverse complement strand
TGTGCGCAAGGAGCCCAATGAAGCCAACCGCTTCGGGTGGATCGTCGAGATCGATCCGATGGACCCCAAGTCGACACCGGTGAAGCGCACTTCGATGGGCCGCATCAAGCACGAAGGTGCCGGCGGCATCGTCAACCGCGACGGCCGCTTCGTGGTCTATTCCGGCGACGATGAGCGCTTCGACTACGTCTACAAGTTCGTTACCGAAGGTCGCATCGACAGGCGCAACAGGGCCGCCAATCGCGATCTGCTCGACAAAGGCACGCTCTACGTCGCGAAGTACAATCCGGACGGCACCGGCGAATGGTTGGCTCTGGTGCAAGGCCAAGGCAAGCTGACGGCAGAGAATGGCTTCGCCGACCAGGGCACCGTCCTCGTCAATGCACGCCTCGCCGGCGACGCGCTCGGTGCGACGAAGATGGACCGGCCCGAGGACATCGACGTCAATCCGCGCACCAACAAGGTGTACTTGATGTTGACGAACAACACGAGCCGCACCGCCAGCCAGGTCGAACCATCCAACCCGCGCGCGAGCAATCGCTTCGGCCACATCATCGAAATGATGCCGGAGGGCGGCGATCACGCCTCTTTGCGGTTCCGCTGGGAGATCCTCGTGAAGTGCGGTGATCACACCGATCCGAAGGTTGGCGCGAGCTTCAACCCAGCAACCACAAAGGACGGCTGGTTCGGGATGCCGGACAACCTGATGATCGACCCACGTGGACGGCTGTGGATCGCGACCGACGGAAACTCTCCGGCGGCGACAGGACGCGCTGACGGTATCTGGGCGCTGGAGACTGAAGGAAAGGCACGCGGCACCGCCAAACACTTCTTCCGCTGTCCCAATGGCGCTGAGATGTGCGGCCCCTGCATGACGCCCGACATGACGACGATGTTCGTCGCGGTTCAACATCCCGGCGAGAGTGAAGATCCAAAGGTTCTCGCCACATTCGAAAGTCCAAGCACGCGCTGGCCGGATTTCAAACCGACCATGCCCCCTCATCCGTCAATCGTGGCCATCACCAAGCGCGGTGGCGGGAGGATCGCATGAAGAGAACCATCTCTGCATTGGGCGCCGCCCTTGCTTCACTGTTGGTCTGTTCGACGGCTCAATCGCAGAGCGGCCCGCGCGCATTCACATTCATCGGATGGGGAGACGTGCCCTACGTCATCCCTGCCGACTACGCGAAAGTCGATCGGCTGATCGCGGCGATGAATGCGGTGAAGCCCGCATTCACTATCCACGTCGGCGATATCAAAGCGGGCAACACGCCGTGCTCCGATGAGGTCTTTCAGCGCGCGCTAGATCAGATCCAGAGCGTGCAGCAGCCGGTCGTCTACTCGATCGGAGACAACGAGTGGACCGATTGTCACCGCGCGGACAACGGCGGCTTCGATCCGCGTGAGAGGCTGAACCGGGTGCGGCAGATGTTCTTCGCCAAGCCGGGTCTCAGCCTGGGCGCCGCGCCGATGGCCGTTGAGAGCCAGGCTCTGACGAACCCTAAATTCTCGAAGTTCGTCGAGAACCAACGGTTCATTCGCAACAACGTGATGTTCATCGTGCCTCACGTCGTCGGTTCGAACAACGGCTTCGAGCCGATCAGTCCAGAGGCGACGGCGGAATTCTTCCAACGCGACGCTGCGAACATCGCATGGATAAAGGAGGGCTTTGCCCTCGCTCAATCGAGCGGCATGAGCGCCGTCGTCGTCGCGATGCAGGCCAATCCCTACGACACCCGCCGGTCGGCCGGGACTTCCATTCCGTCTTCATCCGGCTTCTTCGCCACGATCCGCGAGATCACGGCCGGAGCAAGGGCGTTCGCCAAGCCGGTTCTCGTGATGCACGGGGACCAGCACACGCTTGAACTGGAGGCGTTCCGCGACAACCAATTGCGGCCGGTTCCCAACGTGCTGAGGCTGCAACTCTGGGGCGAAGGAAAGGTGCACGCCATGCGCGTCATCGTCGATCCAGATATGGCTGGAGTGTTCAGCTTCGCTCCGTTGATCATACCGGAGAACGGAGCGTTCTGATCCACTCGACGGAACTGTCGTGAGACTGTCATGTTGCCTTCATACCCTACCGCTGAAGTTCATCCGCTATTCTGACGAGGCAAAAGTGAAGGCCAAGAGCAGTTCAGATGACACAGGGCGCACTCTGCAGCGTGATCGAATCCGTCGTGAAATCGAGGATGGCTTGGATGAAGAACTCGAACTCGAGTTCGACGAAGAACGCCTGAGCGAGGTCCGCCGGGATCTCATCGAAGGGGGAAGTCCCGACGAGCTGGGACGCCAAATCTATTTCAACGAGCTGTTCCGGCTACAGCACGAACTCATCAAGCTGCAGGATTGGGTCGTCGCCCGGAAGTTGAAGCTCGTCGTTTTATTCGAAGGACGGGATGCGGCGGGCAAGGGCGGCATCATCAAGCGGATCACCCAGCGGCTCAATCCGCGCGTCTGTCGCGTCGTCGCACTGTCGGCGCCCAACGAGCGCGAACGTTCTCAATGGTATTTCCAGCGGTATGTTCCCCACCTGCCGGCCGGCGGCGAGATCGTGCTCTTCGATCGCAGCTGGTACAATCGCGCCGGCGTCGAGCGCGTCATGGGATTCTGCTCACAGGACGAGGTCGAGGAGTTCTTCCGCACTGTTCCCGAATTCGAGCGGACGCTCGTGCGCTCCGGGATCACGCTCGTGAAGTACTGGTTCTCGATCAGCGACGACGAACAGCACCTGCGCTTCCTGGCTCGCATTCACGATCCATTGAAGCAGTGGAAGCTATCGCCGATGGACCTCGAGTCGCGTCGACGCTGGGAGAGCTACACGAAGGCGAAGGAGGAGATGCTGGAGCGCACGCATATCACCGAAGCGCCATGGTGGATCGTCGCAGCGAACGACAAGCGCAAGGCTCGCATCAACTGCATCGATCACTTGTTGCATCAGATCCCCTATAGCGAAATCGAGCACGGCGAAGTGTCATTGCCTAGTCGCGTGCACAATCCCGACTATCTGCGCGGCCCTACACCACGTGAAATGTACGTCCCCGACCGCTACGCGAAGCTCGCGTAGAGCGCTCGCGCAGCCCACCTGACACACCCCTGCAATACCCGGCATCCATGGTGCCGTGGGGTGTTCGGCGGCCGTCACAAATCAACGGGGAAGATACATGTATCGTGTCATTGCGATTGGTCTGGGCAGCATGTTCATCGCGCTGGGGATCGCATGGTTCTTCACATCACTTCTCGATATCCCCGCTACTATGCTCGCCGGCGCAACCGAGGAGACGATTTCGCCCATGTCGAAGATGTCTCTGGGCGATAATATAAGTCTGCTGTTCGCCGGGATTGCCGTGACCGGTGCAGGGCTGGTTGCAGTCAGTGTGTTGGATGCGCTCGCCGCGGACGGTCGGGTGGAGGATGCGGTAAAGAAGTAGTGGCCGTCCATCGACGGGACGCACGGCGCTCAGCAGCGATTTCCGTCGAAGTTAAATTCGCGGTGATGACATCGCGGGGTTGTGTGCGTCCCCGGATCGGCCATCGCCAGACGCGCGCCAGCCCTGCGCTGGACCTTGGGGCGGGGGCACCAGATCGCAGCGCAGAGCTGGTCGTCTCCGAGCGCGCAACTGGGCGGAGCGCACGCTCGATCCGATAGACTGCCGTGATTGCATCGGACAACGCAGTACCGACGCACGACGCACCAGGCAGTCATCCCGTGAATCCGGTCGATGCCGTCGATCCGGCCCCGCTCTGTCCAGCATTCAACGGCTGAAGCTTCGCATGCTTTCATGACACGTCGCTGTCAGCGTGTAGCACTTGCGCAACGGCACTCGCAGAACTTCGCCCGTCACGGATGCGCGCCGCATTTTTGATGATTTCTCTTCGCGCAGGCGAACCGAATTCACCAGTTCGATTCCGTAGAGCGACCGTCATCGGCTTGTTGTACGAGCCGCATACACTGGTAGATCAACTCTTGAGCTGCGTCGGAGAGGCGATGACCTTCCAGAACGTCTCGAGTTTCGATAACGACCTATCGGAGCTCGATGGAGATGTCGCGCAAATGGGCGGCATCGTCGAAGACCTCATATGGCGTGCTTCGCACGCTCTGGGCCGTCGTAATCCGTCGATGGCGATACAGGCTGTTCGTGGCGACGCAGCGGTAGATCTTCTCGAACGAGAGGTGCAGGCACGCGTCATGCGGCTGGTGCAATCGCCGTCAGCGACGAGCGGTGAAATCCGCCATGCGGTCGCCGTACTCAAGATCGTATGCGATTTGGAGCGCGTCGGTGATCTGTCGAAGAATATAGCGCGCCATGCTGTCGCCACCTCCCACGCGGTCGTGCCGCGACAGATATTGCTTGGCATCGAGCACATGACCGAGCTAGCGGCAGGCCAGCTCAAAGATGTTCTCGACGCCTGGTCGGCGCGAGATGCGCAATTGGCGCTTCGCGTCTGGCGACGGGACTTCAATCTGGATGCGCTTTTCAGTTCGGTGTTCCGTGATGCGCTGGACTGGATGATTGAAGACCCTCGCAATGTCGAATACTCGACCCACCTTCTTTTCGCGGCCAAGAACTTGGAACGGATCGGCGATCACGCGACGAACATCGCCGAACAGATCGTATTGCTGGTGACGGGCACCTCACCGAGCAATCGCTTGAAAGGCGACAGCACGAATTTCCTCGATCCCAACGAGGCGCGAGGTTAGGGACGATTGCCAATATCCTGGTCTTTGCTCTCCGAGTTTGCAGTCGACCTGCTGTTTGCCGACTGGATGTTGCCCGGGCTGCCGCCTCGAATGCACACAGTCGAGGTAGCCCTAGGTGTAGAGCGTGAGCAGCACGGAAGGATGGTCGGCGGGCCGGCCGGTCGCCGCCGGATCGACGCCGTCCAAGCCAAAATCGCGAAGGTCGAGCGCATCGACGAACACATCTACGGCGCGAACCGGTGTCACGTCGAACTGCCTATTGTCGGCGGGCCGTCTTCGAGGCAGGCCAAACGGGCGGGGCGCCGGCGCGCCTGCGTGCCTGCACCTAGCCCATGTGCTCGCGGAAGAACGCGATGCTGTCGGCGACGACTTGCTTCTGGATCGCGTCGGGGGCGTAGACGCCTTGCGCGTTGCGGGCCGGGTAGATGAAGCCGTGCTCGTCGTGGTCGTAGGTCGCCCAGCGCGTGACCTTGCCCGTTTCGTGCAGCAGGTCGTAGCAGACACGGAAGATGCCCTGCAGCTCGTCGCGGTCGCGGCCTTGAACGAAGATCGGCGTCTTGATGGGCGCGATCCGCGCCAGGGCGACATCCTCGGTGATGCGGGGGCGGACCTTCTCGGGCTCGCGCATCAGCATCTTCTCGACGTTGAGCAGCCCTGTCTTCGGATCGACGTGGGCGGTCGTGTCGGGGCGCAGGCGCAGGAATTCGTGGGCTGCCGGCTCGTTGGCGACGTAGGCACGGATGCCCTGGTATTCCCCGGCCATCTTGAACGCCATCTCGCCGCCGTGGCTCATGCCGACGTAGCCGATGCGGGCGCCGTCGATGAAGGCAAGCGTCTTCAGGTACTTCACGATCGAGATCACGTCCTCGTACTCGAGCGGGCCGCGATTGAGAAGCTGCCGGCGCTGGCGGATATCTTCCACCAGCGGTCCGATCTTGTCATAGGCGTAGTCGACCTCGGCGCGATAACGCAGCCAGGCCACGGCGTAGCCTGCACGCAGGAACTCTTCCTGCGTCCAACTGCGGTTCTGGGTGTAGTCGCGGATGACGGCCATGCCGCCGCCGCCGTTGCCGGCCGCGAACAGCACGATGGGGAAGGGGCCGTTGCCCGCGGGCTTGCGCAGCCCGATGGGCGCATAAACGCCGTCGATCATCTCGACATACATCAGATGGACGGGACTATCGGAACCCTTCACGGGCTCGACGACGGCGATGTGCTCGGGGTCGAGCTGGGCGGCGTTGGCGGTGGTCATGTGTGCTCCCGAAATGGTGGGTCCATACGCGCGTGATGCGTTCCCGGAAGCCGAGTGCAGCGAGGCTATCCGGGACCTTTCCACTTCTGAAAGGGGTAAAGACCCCGGACGAACGTTCCGACCTCGCGGTCGTAACGTTCGTCCGGGGACGCAGCGCAGAGTTCGATAGTCTAAGATAGCGTGTATCGGGTGGGACCGATCAAGCGGCAATCGGTGCGGCTGCGGAATTCTTCACCAGCTCGATTGCTGCGATGCAAGCCGACTTTGACTTGTAGCCTTCTCCCGAGCCTGCGATCCTCTTGCCATTCGCAGCAACCAGACGCCAACGCCATTCACCTTTCGCATCCTTGAATACTTGGTAGGAAAGCTCGCGCGCAGTGACCGCGAGACAGCGTTGATCGAACTCGTTCATCGCTGCCTGGTCGATCGCGCCAGCACGATGCAGGTCGGACATCGTCTCGTGAAGCGCCGCCATCGGCTTGGTCTTGTAGCGTCTAGTCATCGGGGTCCACCTCCGTCAGCGTCCCATCCTCGACGAGTTGGGCGAGTAGTTCGTTTGACAAGTAAAGAAGACGCTTTGCTGCCGCCTTGTAGTTCGCTTCGTCTTCCGGCGAAAGATTGCTTTGATCGCTCATGGCAAATCCATATACGAAGAATGAGCGACTTCCCGATTTGAATACGATAATGGTTCGATATCCACCCGACCGAACTTTACCCTCTCTCGCGACGCGCTGTTTGATCAGATGGCCGCCCAGATCGGCATCCACAAGCCCATTTTCCGCCCGCTCGATCGCCTCGACCAGTGCCTGGTCTGGAATGCGCTCGCGGCGGGAGAACCTAGTAAACCACTTTACCTTGAATATTCGCACCCGCGTCACCCGCGATCAGCACTCTTCGCAGCCTGAACCAATTCCACCACCCGCTGTGGTGACAGCGGGGTTTCGGAGATGCGGACGCCGAAGGGGGAGAGAGCGTTTTCGACGGCGCCGACGATGGCCGCGATGGCAGCGATGGTGCCGCCTTCGCCGGCGCCCTTCACGCCGAGGGGATTGAGTGGCGAGGGGGTCTCGGTGTGGAGCAGTTCGACGCGGTTGGGCATGTCGGTCGCCATCGGCATCAGGTATTCGGCGAACGAGGTCGAGACGGGCGTGGCGTTGGCGTCGTGGACGAGGCGTTCGAGCAGCGCGTTGCCGAGGCCGTGCGCGACACCGCCGACGACCTGGCCGTGCACGATCAGCGGATTGATGACGCGTCCGCAGTCGTGGCTGACGATGAAGCGGGTGATCTCGATATGGCCGGTCTCGATGTCGACCTCGACCTCGGCGACGTGGCAGCTCGAGGCGTAGGTGGACTGGTCGGGCTTGAAGTAGACGGTCGCTTCGAGGCCGGGATCGCGGTGGGCGGGCATCGAGAAGCCGTACATGCCGATGGCGAGATTGGCGACCTCGCGGAACGTCTTCTTCATGCCGGGCGCGCCCTTCACGTTGACCGCGCCATCCTTCAGTTCGAGGTCGGCCTCCGCGACCTCCATCATTTCCGAGGCGACCTTTTTGACCTTGGTTGCGACTTCGATGGCGGCGAGATGGGCCGAGTTGCCGGCATTGACGGCCGAGCGCGAGGCGAACGTGCCCATGCCCAGCGCGATCCCGCCGGTGTCGCCAGTGACGACCGTAACGTCCTCGAACGACACGCCGAGTTGATCGGCGACGACCTGCGCGAACGCGGTTTTGTGGCCTTGTCCGTGCGGCGTGGCGCCAGTTGTCAGCGTGACCTTGCCGGTCGTGGAAATGCGCACGGTCGCGCCTTCGTAGGGGCCGAGGCCGGTGCCTTCGACCGCGTTCGATACGGACACGCCGATGTAACGGCCCTTGGCGAGTGCCGCCTTCTGGCGCGCCGGGAACCCTTCCCAGTCGATGGCTTCGAGGGCCGCGCGCTGGCACTCGGGATAATTGCCGCTGTCGTAGGTGACGGGCCGGCCGTCGCGGAACACGATGCCGACCTTGTAGGGCATCTGCTCAGGCTGGATGAAATTGCGGCGGCGGATTTCGGCGCGGTCGATGCCGAGCTTCTCCGCGACGAGGTCCATCATGCGTTCCATCGCGAACACGGCCTGGGGGCGGCCCGCGCCGCGCACGGGCGTGCACGAGGTCTTGTTGGTGTACATGACAGTGAGATCGAGATCGTAGGCCGGCAGCACGTAGGGGCCGGGCACGGTCGTCGCTGCAATCCACGGCAGCACGAGGCCCCACGGGATGTAGGCGCCGTTGTCATGCACGAGGCGGCCCTTGAGGCCGAGCAGCTTGCCGTCGTTGTCGACGGCTATCGCGAGATCCCACCATTGGTCGCGCTCCTGATGGGTGACGTAGAAATTTTCGCGGCGGTCCTCGATCCATTTCACAGGACGACCGAAGGCTTGCGCGGCCGCTGCCACTGCACCGTACTCGCAATAGAACGCGCCCTTGGGGCCGAAGCCGCCGCCGACTTCAGGCGCGATGACGCGGACCTGATCGTCGCCGAGTTCCAGCATGTCCATGAACGCGCGCTTCAGGCGGTGCGCGCCCTGGCAGGCGACGTGTGCGGTGAGCGAGCCCGACACCTCGTCGAAGCGCGCGATGAGGCCGCGCGTCTCGATGAAGAACGGGCCGCCGCGATGCTGGAAGATGCGATCCTCGAAGACGTGCGGGGCCTTGGCGAAGGCCGCGTCGATGTCGCCGTACTTCATCGGCACCCGCGCGACGATGTTGTCGGCGGCGCCGACGTGCGCGGTCAGCTTGGGTTTGTCGAGGGCATCGCGAACATCGGCGACGGGCTCCAGAACGTCCCACTCGATTTCGACGAGGGCTGCTGCGTCCTCGGCGATGTAGCGGCTGTCGGCGAGCACCATGGCGACGGGCTCGCCGACGATGCAGGCCTCGTCCTTGGCCAGCATGTGCTGCATGCGGATCTGCTTGATCGCGGGATTGGGCACGTAGAGCGGCAGGCGCTGCTCACGCATCACGTCGGGCAGGTCTTTCCACGTCCAGACCGCGTGCACGCCGGGGAGGGCCTGGGCTTTCGAGGTGTCGATGGAAACGATGCGGGCGTGGGCGTGAGGCGAGCGAGCGAACGCTGCATGGAGCGCGCCGGCGGGATCGAGGTCGTCGACGAACTTGCCCTTGCCGGCGAGCAGGGCCGCATCCTCTTTGCGCTTCACCGCCTGCCCGAACCAGCCGCCGCCCTGCGCCTTGCCTGCCTTGTCCGCCATCGTCCCGTTCCCATCCCCGATTTCAGCTCGCTGAGGGGATTGTCAGGATTGCTCGCGTTAATGCAACACCCTGCCGGGCATAGCCGTTTTGCGCTATAGTGTCGCCCGACGCGGTGCGGGGGCGCCAAGCGTCAGGAGATCGAGATGCAGGATTTCAGTCCAAAGAACCCGTCGCTCTACGACGCCGACTTCTACGCCTGGACGCACGAGCAGGCGGCGCTGCTGCGCGCGGGCCGCTTCGGCGAGGCCGACATAGCCAACATCGTCGAGGAGATCGAGACCTTGGGCCGGGGTGAAAAGCGCGAACTGGTGAACCGGCTGGCGGTGCTGTTGATGCATTTGCTGAAGTGGCGGTTCCAGCCGGATCGTCGCGGCAGGTCCTGGGAGTTGACTATCAAACGTCAGCGCATCGACCTCAGAGACGACATGGCGGATAACCCGAGCTTGAAATCAAAACTCCCCGAGGCCATTGCGACGGCCTTCCGGCTGGCGCGAGTCGATGCGGCTCAGGAAACGGGCCTTGAACTCGACGTCTTCCCTTCGGTCTGCCCTTGGGGCTACGACGACATGATCGATGATGCATTCTGGCCGGAGAGCTGAAAGATGAAAGCAGTCTACATCGAAAAGAACGGCGGGCCGGAAGTCCTGACGTACGGCGACTTCCCCGATCCAACCGCGAGCGAGGGGCGTGTCGTCGTCGACATCCATGCCGCCAGTATCAACGGCGCGGACTGGAAGGTGCGCCAGGGTGGGACCTACGGCGAGGTGCCGTATTTTCCTTACATCCTCGGCCGCGACTTCTCGGGCGTGGTGTCCGAGGTCGGTCCTGGCGTGACGGATCTGGCGAAGGGCGACGCGGTGTTCGGCGTGCTCTCGCGCGAGCAGGAAGGCACCTATTGCGAGAAGGTTTCCACCAAGGCGTCGCTGTGCGCGAAGAAGCCCGA
>CANJPN010000189.1 GCA_947475855.1 Bradyrhizobiaceae bacterium | reverse complement strand
TCACGATAAGGGTGCACGGCCCGCGGCGTGCGCGGCTTGCCGGTGCGGTCGCGCCGTTCGGCTTGGCGGGGTGGCCCCTTGTCGGGTCGTCTTGCCATGAAGTGCTCCTTGAGTCGCGACACTTACCGATCGAGACCGCGCGAGAGCATCCGAGCACGACTGGAACACCGAAGCGAGACCGACGCTACACGCACGCGTCGGCCAATGCCCGATCAACCACGCTTGACGATTACTTTTTCGATCGAGCTGCCGACCTCATCGATCGCGCCCATTCCGTCGACCGTATCCAACAGCCCCTTCGCGAAGTAGTAGCCGATCAAGGGCGAAGTCTCTTTGTAATATGCGAGCAGTCGGTTCTGGACGGTCTCGGCGTTGTCGTCGGCCCGGCGCGTGAACTCCTTGTTGCCGCAGCTGTCGCACACGCCAGCAACCTTGGTCTGCTTGAACTTGTCGTGGTAGCCGGCACCGCATTTGGAGCATGAAAACCGGCCGGAAATCCGCTCGACCAGCGCCTTATCATCGACCTTCAACTCGATCACGAAGTCGAGTCTCTTCTTGGACGACTTAAGCATCTTCTCCAGTGCCGCCGCCTGGGGCAGCGTGCGTGGGAAGCCGTCAAGGATAAAACCACCTTCGCAGTCCGGCTCAGCGATCCGATCCTTGATGATGCGGACGACGATGTCATCGGAGACGAGACCGCCCTTCTCCATGATCGATTTCGCCTTGAGGCCGACCTCTGTCCCCGCCTTGACCGCCGCGCGGAGCATGACGCCCGTGGACAACTGGATCACGCCGTGCTTCGCCGAGAGGGTCTCGGCCTGGGTGCCTTTGCCCGCGCCCGGCGGTCCCAGCAGGATCAGGTTCATTTTCGCCCCCGCGGTGTCGTCGTGGCTGCGCCACGCAGCTTCGCTTTCTTGATCAGGCCTTCATACTGGTGCGCCACCAGATGGCTCTGGATCTGACTGACCGTATCCATCGTCACACTCACCGCGATGAGAAGCGACGTTCCACCGAAGTAGAACGGCACGGCCCAGTAGACGGTGAGAAGCTCGGGAAGAATGCAGACCGCCGCAAGATATAGCGCACCTACGACCGTGATGCGCGTCAACACATAGTCGATATACTTTGCCGTCTCCGCGCCCGGGCGGCGGCCAAGGATGAAGCCGCCGTGCTTGCGGAGGTTCTCGGCTGTGTCCACGGGGTTGAAAACGACCGCCGTATAGAAGAACGCGAAAAACACGATCAGCGAGATGTATACGAGGATATGCAGCGGCTGGCCGCGACCCAGCGAGGCTACGATGCTGCCAAGCCAGTCGGGGCCGCCTGGCGCCATCTGTGCGATAGTCAGCGGCAGCAACAGCAGCGAGGACGCAAAGATCGGTGGGATCACGCCAGAAGAGTTAAGCTTCAACGGCAGGTGCGAGCTGTCGCCCTGAACCATCTTGTTGCCGACCTGACGCTTCGGATACTGGATCGGTAGTCGCCTCTGGGCTCGTTCGAAGTAGACGATGACGGCGACCGAAGCCAGCATGAGCGCCATCAGTACGATGATGATGACCGGCGAGAGGGTCTGCGTGCGGCCCATCTCGAAGAGCTGCATAACGGCCTGAGGCATGCCAGCGACGATGCCGGCGAAGATGATCAACGAAGAACCGTTACCCACGCCCCGTGCGGTGATCTGCTCGCCGAGCCACATCAGAAACATGGTACCGCCAACGAGGGTGATGACGGTCGAGATGCGGAAGAACCAACCCGGCTCGATGACAATTGCGCCAACACTTGAACGTGAGCCTTCAAGACTCATCGCGATGCCATAAGCCTGGGCCGTTGCGATTATAACAGTGAGGTAGCGGGTATACTGGTTGATCTGCTTGCGGCCCTGCTCACCTTCCTTCTTAAGCGCTTCCAGGCGCTTATCGACAGAGGTCATCAACTGCATGATGATGGAAGCAGAGATATAAGGCATGATGTTCAAGGCGAAGATCGCCATGCGCTCGATTGCGCCACCTGCGAACACGTTGAACATGCCGAGGATGCCGGCCGAATTCTGCTTGAACGTTTCGGCGAACGCGACGGGGTCGATGCCTGGTATCGGCACGAACGTCCCAAAGCGGAAGACCAGGAGTGCCGCGAGCGTAAACCAGATGCGCCGCTTCAGCTCTTCGGCCTTGCCGAGTGCGCCGAGGTTTATGTTTGCTGCAAGCCGCTCGGCTGCCGAAGCCATAGTGCCTTCTCCTATTGCAACGCCGAGTGCGCTGGGTCTTCATGGACACAACGCATCGCAGGGCCGACACCGTCACATTGCGATGTCGCGCCTCGCTCGAAATTCAGGCCGATACTACACCAATTCAGTTCGCTGCGCAGAGTTGCGCCTGCGGCAAGCTGATCCGCCGCGTCACGTTCAAAGTGCGTCAGAAAGCCATTCGTCGGCACTGCGCTGTCTGCGGCGAGGTGGACAACTTGGGGGGCTGTAACGCGCACGAGACGTGTGCCGGCGAATATCGCCGAACGCCGCTTCACGGGTGCCGCGTGTTCGGTGATCATACGAGCGGCAATCAATGTCGGCAGCATGTCTGCGACCTTTGCCCAACTCTCGCGATAGCCCCCCACCTTCCCAAGCTTCCAGCTCGGTTGCTTCGCACCAACGGGAGTTTTGCGCTTCTGGGTGCGCATGCGAGGCAGTCGTGATACCCGGATCTGCCGCGCGCCACAACGCGCGGCGCACGATGGATCAGTCGGCGTCGCCGCCCTTTTTCTTGACGGTCTTGGACTTCTTGGCCGCGGTTTTCTTGCGCTTGACCTCGTCGGCCTCGAGAACCTTCTTCTCGATCAGCTTGATGCTGCCGCCAGCTTTCTCAACCGCAGCGCGAGCCGTCGCAGAAGCATGGTTCACGGTGATCGCAACCTTTGCCTTCAGTTCACCCTCGCCCAGCAAGCGCAGGCCATCCTTCGGGCGTCGAAGAATGCCCGCGGCCACGAGTGATGCCACGTCGATCGGCTTGCCCGCCTCAAGGCGGCCGGAGTCGAGTGCGGCCTGGAGTGCACCAACGTTGATCTCGTTGAACTTGTCGCGAAAGAGGCTATTGAAGCCACGCTTTGGCAGTCGGCGATGCAAGGGCATCTGACCGCCTTCGAAGCCCCCGATGGCGACACCGGTACGTGCGGTCTGGCCCTTGCCACCGCGACCGGCCTGCTTGCCGAGGCCAGAGCCTATCCCGCGACCGACCCGGACCCGCATCTTACGGGCACCAGGATTGTCCTTGATCTCATTGAGCCGCATGGCTTCCTCTCGAATTCAAGCGAACAGCGAACGTCAAGTTGCGGAAAGTGCACCTGCCGAGGTTAAGAACGGAGTTCCTGTCCCAGCAGTTCGCAACTCGCTATCCGAACCTATTTTTCCTCGACGATGCGCACGAGGTGGCTGACCTTCTTGATCATGCCGCGAATAGAAGGCGTATCCTCAAGCGTACTACGACGATGCAGCTTGTTGAGGCCCAGGCCAATAAGGGTCTGCGTCTGCCGCTCGGGGCGACGGTTCGCGCTGCCGGTCTGCTCCAGCGTTATCGTTTTGCCGGTCGATGCCATTTCACTTCACCTCGAATAGTCACGATCGCCGAACCTCGCGCTGCCGCTCCGGAGAGCAGCATAAGCCAGAACCAAACGGAAGGCGCGCCTTGACGAGCGCGGCCTCGCCGCCGGCCGAGACATCACGCGTCGGGCTGTGCGCCCTCGGCTTCCACTGAACCGTCGCGGCGACGCGCGGCGATCTCGCCATACTTCTTGCCACGGCGAGCAGCCACGGCACGCGGATTCTCCTGCGCCTTGAGGGCGTCGAAGGTTGCGCGAACGACGTTATAGGGGTTGGACGAGCCGAGCGACTTGGCCACGACGTCCTGCACGCCCAGCATTTCGAATACGGCGCGCATAGCGCCGCCAGCGATGATGCCGGTGCCTGGAGGTGCAGCGCGAATGATCACCTTGCCCGAGCCATGACGACCATAGCTGTCGTGATGAACCGTGCGCCCCTCGCGCAGCGGAACGCGGACGAGCGCGCGGCGCCCAGCCTCGGTCGCCTTACGAATCGCTTCTGGAACCTCGCGAGCCTTGCCGTGGCCGAAAGCCACGCGGCCTTTGAGGTCGCCGAGCACGACGAGCGCCGCGAATCCGAAGCGCTTGCCGCCCTTCACAACCTTGGCGACGCGATTGATGTGCACGAGCTTCTCAGTGAACTCGCTCTCGCGCTCTTCGCGGTCACGACCGCGATCTCTGCCAGGGGAACGTGCCACGTGGAATTCCTTTCAGGTTAGAAGCTCAGGCCGCCTTCGCGGGCTGCATCGGCCAGCGCCTTGACGCGGCCATGATAAATGTATGCGCCGCGGTCGAACACGACGACCTTGACACCTGCCTTGAGGGCACGCTCAGCGACGAGCTTGCCGACAGCCTTAGCGGCGTCCTTGTCCGCGCCCGTCTTGAGAGACGTGCGGAGATCCTTTTCCAGCGTTGAAGCCGCAGCCAACGTACGGCCGGCGGTGTCGTCGATGATCTGCGCGTAGATGTTCTGCGAAGAGCGGAACACCGACAGACGCGGACGGCCACCGGAGACCTTCTTGAGCGACTGGCGCACACGACGCTTGCGACGCTGTTCGGCAGTAAGTTTGGGCATAGCGAATTCCTAGCTTGTTCGCTCCGGGGCTCGGCCCCGGCTCGAAAGCGATCCTTACTTCTTCTTGCCTTCCTTGCGGAAGATATACTCGCCTTGATAGCGCACGCCTTTACCCTGGTAGGGCTCCGGCTTGCGATAGGCCCGAAGCTCGGCGGCGAGCTGTCCCACCACCTGCTTGTCGATCCCTGTGATGATGATCTGATCCTGCTTGGCGCCGCCGACCTTGAGGTCGATGCCCTTAGGGATCGGATGGATGATGTCGTGGCTGTAGCCAACCTGCATCTGGACGGCGTCCTTTCCGGACATGGCCGCACGGAAGCCGACACCATGAATCTCAAGCGTCTTGGTATAGCCGTCGGTGACACCCTTGATCATGTTCACGATCATCGTGCGCGACATGCCCCACATGGAGCGCGCCTGCTTGGTGTCCTCGACAATGGTCACCTCGATAGTGGCGCCATTCTGCGCAATCTTAAGGGCATCGGGAACCGAGAACGAAAGCTCGCCCTTGGGTCCCTTGACCTTGACCTGCTGGCCCGTAAGCGTGGCCGTCACGTTGGACGGCACTGGGACCGGTTTTTTTCCGATACGGGACATCGCTCGTCTACCTTCGTTCTTACTGGCGCAATTCCGGACTTCGCATTCACCGCCTCAGCGCACATTCAAAAGCGCACTGTGCCGGCTTAGAACACGTTGCAGAGGATTTCGCCGCCAACGTTCTCCTCGCGTGCACGCCAATCCGGCATAACACCCTTGGGGGTCGACAAAATGGAAACTCCGAGGCCGTTCGCCACCGCGCGAAGATCGCGGACAGGCTTGTAGACCCGGCGGCCCGGCGTGGAAACGCGTGAGATTTCACGAATTGCCGGCTGGCCATTGGTGTACTTCAGCTCGATCTCGAATTCCTTGAGACCGTTCTTGTTGTCGATCCGCGTGTAACCGCGGACATAGCCTTCCTCGACAAGCACGTCCAGAACACGCTGACGGAGGTTGGACGCAGGCGTTGAAACCTTTGGCCGCTTACGCATCTGAGCGTTACGGATTCTGGTCAGCATATCGCCGAGGGGATCGTTCATCGACATATCGGACTCCTCAGCTTACCAGCTCGACTTCGTCATGCCAGGGATCAAGCCCTGGCTCGCCAGCTCGCGTAGCTGGTTGCGGCAAAGTTTCATCTTGCGATAGAAGGCTCGCGGCCGGCCGGTCAGCTCACAGCGATTGCGGATGCGAACCTTGGACGAATTGCGCGGGAGCTCGGACAGCTTCATCTGCGCAGCGAACCGGATATCCATCGGCTGCGAGCGATCGTGGATGATGTCCTTCAGCGCGCCGCGCTTCGTCTTGTACTGGTCCGTCAACTTGCGACGACGCTTGTTCTTCTCAATCGAACTGGTCTTGGCCATTGCAGTCCTCCTCGAGGCCGTCTACGGAGCCGGCACCTCTGCCTGCCCCGTACGGCACCTCACGTGCGGAATGGAAAATTGAACTGACGCAGCAATTCGCGCGCCTCGTCGTCGGTGCCGGCAGAAGTACAGACGATAACGTCCATGCCCCAGACTTCATCGACCTGATCATATTCTATCTCAGGGAACACGATGTGCTCTTTCAGGCCCATAGCGTAGTTGCCGCGGCCATCGAAGCTCTTCGGGTTCAGGCCGCGGAAGTCCTTCACACGCGGCAGCGCGATCGTGACCAGGCGGTCCATGAATTCGTACATGCGGTCGCCGCGCAACGTCACCTTGGCGCCGAGAGACATGCCCTCGCGGACCTTATAGACGGCGATCGACTTGCGCGCCTTCGTGACGACCGGCTTCTGACCAGCGATCATCGATAAATCGGCAGCGGCGTTCTCGACCTTCTTACGATCGTTCACCGCCTCGCCGATGCCCATGTTGAGTACGATCTTCTCGATGCGAGGAACCTGCATCGGGTTCTTGTACTCGAACTTCTTGACCATCGCCTCGCGAACGACCTTCTCGTAGTGCGACTTGAGACGCGGTCGATAGTCCTTGGGGCGGGTAAAGGAGCGAGGTGCTGCATCAGCTGCTGCTGCTGCATCCTTCTTCGCACCCTTGGCCTTCGCCTGGCCTGCCTTGGCGGCCTTCTTCTGGTTCTGCTTGTCGTCAGCCATGACCTACTTCCTCTCCGGAATCACTTCGCCGGAACGCTTGGCAAAGCGCACCTTCCGGCCATCATCCAGAAACTTGAAACCAACGCGCGTCGCCTGACCATCCTTGGGGTCCTCGAGCGCGAGGTTGGAGAGATGAATCGGTCCCTCCTTGGAGATGATGCCGCCTTCTTGCGAAGCTGACTGCTTCTGGTGACGACGGACAATGTTCACGCCACGGACGAGCGCACGGCACTCGGTCGGCATGACCTGCAGCACTTCGCCGTGCTTGCCCTTGTCGCGTCCCGACGTAACAACGACGCGGTCGCCCTTCTTGATCTTAAGCGATGGCATCAGAGCACCTCCGGAGCGAGGCTGACGATCTTCATGTGGTTCTTGGCGCGAAGCTCACGCGTCACCGGCCCGAAGATGCGCGAACCGACCGGCTCGCCGGTCGCATTCACAAGCACCGCCGCGTTGCGATCAAAGCGAATAAGCGAGCCGTCGGGGCGGCGGACGCCATGCGCGGTGCGCACGATGACAGCCTTCATGACCTGTCCCTTTTTCACGCGACCGCGCGGGATGGCCTCAACCACCGACACGACGATCGTGTCGCCGATCGTGGCGTACTTCCGCTTCGAGCCACCGAGTACCTTGATGCACTGGACGCGGCGCGCGCCAGAGTTGTCGGCAACGTCGAGGCTAGACTCCATCTGAATCATCGGAGCTTCCTTTCGAGAAGGGCGTCTGGTGCAATTGCCACCACGGCCCGCCTCTCAAACTTTCCACATTCGGCTTCATTCAGCAGGCCCGCGAACGGGCCGGCGGCGGAACGGCTATCGCTTGGGTTCGCCGACAGCCACCCATCTCTTGTTTTTCGAGATCGGGCGGCTCTCCTCGATGGAGACCAGATCGCCGATCTTGAACACGTTGTTCTCGTCGTGCGCGTGGTACTTCTTCGAGCGGCGTACGGTCTTCTTGAGCAGCGGGTGCGTGTAGCGGCGCTCCACCTCGACCACGATGGTCTTGGCGTTCTTGTCCGATACAACGACGCCCTGCAGGACGCGCTTGGGCATGAGAAACTTCCTTTCGATCCTTACTTGGCGCCGCCGAGCGACTTCTGCCGCGCCACGGTCTTGATACGGGCGATGTCGCGGCGAACCTGACGGACGCGCGCAACATTCTCCAGCTGACCCGACGCCTTCTGGAAGCGCAGGCTGAACTGCTCTTTCTTCATCTTGACGAGCTCGTCGTCGAGCTGGTCCAGCGTCTTGTCTCGCATCTCGGAGGCTTTCATCGCCTGCGTTCCTTCAGTGTGCCGTGCGCGGCAAATATTCAGCGTATTCAGCGTGGCAATTTCGGTGCGATGGGCGCCGTGGAGCGGCCCTTCGCGCCTACTTCAATCTAGTGACGATGCGCGTCTTGATCGGCAGCTTGGCGGCTCCAAGCAGGAGCGCCTCTCTGGCAATCGTATCAGCAACGCCGTCGAGCTCGAACATGATGCGGCCCGGATGGACGCGCGCCACCCATAGCTCGGGCGAACCCTTACCAGAACCCATTCGAACCTCAGCCGGCTTCTTTGAAACCGGCAAATCGGGGAAGATGCGGATCCACACGCGGCCAGCACGCTTCATATGACGCGTGATGGCACGACGGGCGGCCTCGATCTGGCGCGCCGTGATGCGCTCCGGCTCTACGGCCTTGAGGCCGTGAGAACCGAAATTCAGCAGCGTGCCGCCCTTGGCAGTGCCGTGGATACGGCCCTTGTGCGCCTTGCGGAACTTCGTGCGTTTGGGTTGAAGCATGTCCAAAAACCTCTAAGGCAAACGGTGCGGAGCGCGATCAGCCGCCTCAGCGGGAGCCGCGGTCGCCGCGATCCCCGCGGTCGCCACGATCGCGGCGGCCTTCGCCCTCGCGACGACGGCCACCACCGCTCTCCTGCAACTCATTGTGACGACGCTCGGACGCCATGGGATCGTGCTCAAGAATCTCGCCCTTGAACACCCAAACCTTGATTCCGATGATGCCGTACGCAGTCATCGCACGACCGTAGCCGAAGTCGATGTCGGCGCGCAGCGTATGCAGCGGCACGCGGCCTTCACGGTACCACTCGGTACGCGCAATTTCAGCTCCGCCGAGACGGCCTGCAACGTTGATGCGGATCCCGAGAGCACCCGAGCGCAGCGCAGACTGCACCGAGCGCTTCATTGCTCGCCGGAAAGCCACCCGACGCTCGAGCTGCTGGGCGATGCCTTCAGCGATGAGAATGGCGTCGATTTCCGGTTTGCGGATCTCGACGATGTTCAGATGCACCTCGGAAGCGGTCAACGCGGCGATCTCGCTGCGCAGCTTCTCGATGTCCGTGCCCTTCTTACCGATCAGCACGCCTGGACGGCCAGTGTAGACCGTTACGCGGCATTTACGGTGCGGACGCTCGATCACGACCTTCGAGATCGAGGCTGCACGCTGCTGCTTCAGGATATGGGCACGAATGGCCATGTCCTCAAGGAACAGCTTGGAATACTCTTGGCGACCGGCGAACCAACGGCTGTCCCAAGTGCGATTGATGCCGACCCGCAAGCCGACGGGGTTGATCTTCTGACCCATGCTCAGCTCTCCTCAGCCGCAGCTTCAGCCGCGGGCTTGACCTCGCGCACGATCACGGTGATCTGCGCGAAGGGCTTCTCGATCCTGCTAGAGCGACCGCGACCGCGGGCCGCAAAGCGCTTCATGACGAGGTTCTTGCCGACCCAGGCTTCGGCGACAACGAGGTCGTCGACGTCGAGGCCATGGTTGTTCTCGGCATTTGCAACCGCACTCATGACGCACTTGCGTACATCCTGGGCGATCCGCTTCTTGGAGAACTCGAGATCGGCAATCGCTGTATTCACTTTCTTGCCGCGGATCATACCCGCGACCAGATTGAGCTTCTGCGGCGAAACGCGAAGGTTCCGCGCGACGGCGCGGACTTCGTTCTCGGCGAGGCTTCGCTCACGCTTCGGCTTGCCCATGAGACTCTCCTCAGCCCTTCGCCTTGACGGCCTTCTTGTCGCCGCCATGGCTCGAGAACGAGCGGGTGGGGGCGAACTCGCCGAACTTATGCCCGATCATGTCCTCGGTAATGGACACGGGAACATGCTTCTTGCCGTTGTAGACGCCGAACGTCAGACCGACGAACTGCGGCAGAACGGTCGAGCGTCGGCTCCAGATCTTGATGACTTCATTGATACGGCCGGACGCGCGCGTCTTCTCCGCCTTCTTCAACATGAAGCCGTCGACGAACGGACCTTTCCAGACTGAGCGTGGCACGTGCGATCTCCGTTTATTCCAATGGCTGCGCGGATCAAGATTTCGCGCGGCTGCGAATGATGTACTTGTCGGTCGTCTTGTTCTTGCGGGTCTT
>CANJPN010000188.1 GCA_947475855.1 Bradyrhizobiaceae bacterium | reverse complement strand
CGCGATTCGAACACAGCCGATGCAACACCCGGAGAGCCCATCCGTTGGATGCCGGCGATCGCGCCGAAGGTCGTCTTCACCGAAGCGTCGACCTCGATGTGTGCCGTGTTGTTGGCCTTGCTGACGTTGATCCTCAAGTCGTGAATAGTGGTCCAGTGGCCCGCGCCGTTCCGGATGTTTTCTTGGAAAATCACCTTCGCCAATTCCGTCGCCTGGGTCTCGTCGAGACCCTCGAGCCGCATTCCCTTGGCCGCAGCAAGCGTTGCCGCGTCGATGGCGTCTGCGATCTTGGCCTTCGAGGAATACGTCCGTCCAAAGTCGATCGCGAGGCCGGCGAACATGGCGAGGGCGACGGCCGAAAGCCCGAACAGGATCGCAATCCCGCCGTTCTCGTCGCGCTTGAACTTCGTGGCGGAGGCAATGGAGGACTTCAGCATGGCGCGGGTTCCTGGCAAGTCGCTTGGACGTGACCAGGTGGATTGCAACCTTGATGCCGCGCTGGAAAACGCGGATCTGCGGAAGACCGGACGCAGTTTACAAAGAATTAAAATCCTGCAGACGTGCCGGATTTTCCTCAATTGCAGCAAGCCACGCCAGCTAAATCACGCTGGCGTCACGGCCCCACGACGGATGGAGCCCCGGATCGTCCCGGCCTGAAACACAACGAAGCGTCCCGCATTGGAACCGACGCTCAGAAGTCCGATGCGATGCCGCCGTTTTCCCAGTCGCCATACCGCACGGGATCAGGCCCTGCCCGGCCGCCGAGCTCTGCTTCCGCCTTGGCTTGCGACTCGGCCGCCTCCCGCGCAGCCCGTCTCTCTGCAGCCTCGGCCAAGGCGCGCTGTGCAGCCTCGGAAAGCTGGCGTGGTGCATCGGGCACAGGCGCTTCCTCGGTCGCGACACTACTGTTTCCGGCTTCTTTTCCGATCGTCGCCATGCCCTGTGATCCCTGATGTCCAACCTGCCGGGAGCCGATGCCGCCCCCGCCATCCATTTTGCAGCGCCCTTCGAGATACCATATAGGTTGTCGGACATAGAGGGGATCAGGCGGGGCCGAACGCCGCCCGCTGAGCCGGAAGGAGTGGCCATGCCGAGCAATTTTGCAAGGACGGGCGTTCTGCTGGTCGTGCTCACGGGTATCTTCGTTGCGATGGGCGCCCTGGTCGGCGGCAAGGAAGGCATGGTCGTCGCCTTCGTGCTGGCGCTCGGCACCAACGCGTTCGCTTATTGGAACTCGGACACCGTCGTCCTCAAGATGTTCAAGGCACAAGAAGTGACGCCGACAGAGGCCCCACAGCTTCACCAACTCGTGCAAGCGCTCTCCGCGCGTGCCGAGTTGCCGATGCCCCGCGTCTATGTCGTCAACAGCCCGCAGCCGAACGCATTCGCGACGGGTCGCAACCCCACCAGATCCGCAGTTGCGGTTTCGACCGGCCTGCTCGACACGCTGAGCACACAGGAGCTTGCAGGCGTCGTCGCCCATGAGCTGGGCCACGTCCGCAATCGCGACACCCTGACCATGACCGTCGCCGCAACCATTGCCGGCGCGATCTCGATGTTCGCGAACCTGCTCCAATTCGGCTACCTGTTCGGCACGCGGCGAAACAATGGCAAGTTCGGCTGGATCGGCGTTTTGGCAGCCGTTCTGATCGCCCCGTTTGCCGCCATGCTGGTTCAGATGGCCATCAGCCGCTCGCGCGAGTATGAAGCAGATCGCATTGGCGCAACCGTCTGCGGCAACCCGCTGTGGCTCGCCTCCGCCTTGGAACGAATACACGCCATCGCCCGCAACACGCCCTACCCCGAGGCCGAGATGGCCCCGGCGGCAGCCCACCTGTTCATCGTCAACCCGCTCACCGGTCGTGGCATCGACAACTTGTTCACGACCCACCCCAATATCGAGAACCGGATCGCCGAATTGCACAAATTGGCCCAGGAATGGCAGCAGGCCGGAGCAAATGCGCCGCGCCCGCTCGACATCGCAGAAAACAGACCGACCTCAATTTGGGATAGGAACAGGGAAACCCCGGATTCCACTAGAGGCAGCGGGCCGTGGGGTTGAACCGGCATGACTGAACGCCCCCCGGGCGGCCCACGGGCGCCCAGAAATGCCGGCCGGCCCGGAGCCAGGAAATTTTACGGCAAGCCGAACTCCAAGTCCCGCGATGTGGAGCCCCCGCGCCATAAGGAACCGGCAGGTTATGCCGTCCGCGCACTCGCAGTCCGCCTCGTTTCGTCGGTTGTCGACCGCCGTCGCGCACTCGACGATGCGCTCGACGCCGAATTCAACAGCGGTCCCGGCGCGAACCTCGAGCCGCGTGACCGGGGCCTCGCCCGGCTGATCGCTGCCACCGTCCTTCGCCGCAAGGGCGAACTCGACGCCGTCATCGCCACCTTCCTCGAGCGCCCCCTGCCCGATGACCGCGGACTGCTCGACACGATCCTCGAATGCGCCGCGGCGCAGCTCATCATCCTCCAGATCGCGCCGCACGCCGTCATCAACATCGCCGTCGAGCAGTGCCGTCATGATCGCGGCGCGCGGCGGTTCGATCGCCTCGCCAACGCGATCCTGCGTCGGATCTCCGAACGCGGCCGCGCAATCCTCGAATCCCAGCCCGAGGGCACGCGCCTCGACATCCCCGACTGGCTTTGGAAGCGCTGGGTCGCAGCCTATGGCGAGCCCTCGGCCCGGCAGATCGCCACCGCATCGCTCCGCGAAGCCCCGCTCGATGTCTCGCCACTCGCAGACGCGGACGCTGCCGCATGGAACGAGAAGCTCGGCGGCAAGCTGCTTCCCACGGGCTCCATTCGCATCACCGATCCGCAAGAGCGAGTCGATGCGCTGCCCGGCTTCGCCGAAGGTGCATGGTGGGTGCAGGACGCCGCCGCCGCCTTGCCTGCGTGCCTGTTCGGGGTCGTCTCTGGCCGCCGTATAGCCGACCTCTGCTCAGCCCCTGGCGGCAAGACGGTTCAACTCGCATCGCGCGGCGCGCATGTCACCGCTGTCGACGTGTCGGCCGAGCGGCTCGCGCGTGTCCGCGAGAATGTCGCCCGCATGAGGCTCGAAGCCGAAATCGTAAAGGCTGATGTCACCACCTGGAATCCGTCGACGACCTTCGACGCAGTCCTCCTGGACGCGCCCTGCACCGCGACGGGAACCATCAGGCGCCACCCCGACATTCCCCACCTCAAGCGCCCGACCGACCTAGCTCCGCTGGTCGAATTGCAGAGCCGCATGCTCGACCGCGCAGCCGCGCTGGTCGCCCCTGGCGGCACGCTCGTCTACTGCACATGCTCGCTCGAACTCGACGAAGGCGAAAACCAGATCGAACGCTTCCTGTCGCGCACGCCGCAATATGAGCGTTCTCCACTCGTGGCAGGAGAATTCGGAATCGAAGCCATGTGGATCACTTCATCGGGCGATCTCAGGACACTGCCGTATTTCTCGCCGGGTGGCGACCTCAGCGTCGGCGGCATGGACGGCTTCTACGCCGCCCGCTTGACCAGACGCCCCGAATGACGGCGTTGCAAAACCCAAAGCTCACGCAAAAGACCACTTTCGCCTTTCACGAATTGTGCTCGAACCCAACCTCGTTCAATATCGATCCAAACAAGCTCGTCTCCGTGATCCGACGACGGATTGCCTGACGACAAGAACGAACACGATCGAGGAGACGCCGCCATGCGCATGGCAGCACACGGAATCCGTTCGATAGCCCTCGCGACAGCAATCGCGGTCGCAGGCATGACTTCGCACGCGACAGCTCAGACCCCTGAGGAATTCTACCGTGGCAAGAACCTCAACCTCGTGATCGGCTATAGCGTCGGCGGCGGTTACGACATCTATGCCCGGATGCTCGCGCGCCACATCGGTAGGTACATTCCCGGCCGCCCCAACATCATCCCCCAGAACATGCCCGGCGCCGGCAGCCTCAAGTCGCTCGAATATCTTCTCTCCATTGCACCCAAGGACGGCATGACCTTCGGAACGTTCGGCCGCAGCCTCCCGCTGTCTCCGGTCCTCGAAGGCGCCAAATACGACGCGACGAAACTCGAATGGCTGGGCAGCATCACATCCGACACGAGCGCGTGCGTCGCCTGGGCCGACAAAGGCTTCAAGAGCCTGAACGACTTCAAGACACGTCAGTTCACCGGCGGCGGCCTCGCCAAAGGCTCCGATCCCGACATCTTCACGGCCGTCCTCAAGAACGCGCTCGGCCTCAACGTGAAACTGGTCACCGGCTACCCCGGCACCAAGGACCTTGTTATCGCGCTGGAGCGCGGCGAGGTCGACGGCGTGTGCGGCTACACTTGGTCCACCATCAAATCGAGCCACACCAATTGGCTCGAAGGCAAGAAGCTCGTTTTCCTCGCCCAGATGGCGCTGAAACGCGACAAGGAATTGCCCGACATTCCTCTTTTATCGGAGTTCGCGACCAACGATACGCAGCGCGAAGCACTGCTGCTGACAATGCTTTCTCAGTCGATCGCCCGGCCCTACGCAATGCCGCCGGGCACGCCGAAGGATCGCGCCGATGCCATGCGTGCCGCGTTCATGGCCACGATGAAGGACAAGGACTTCCTCGCCGAAGCAAAGGGCGCTCGCCTCGAAGTCGAGCCCTACTCCGGCGAACAGGTCGCCGATCTGCTGCGCAAAGCGTATGCATCACCGGCCAACGTCGTCGCCGAAGCCCGGCGCGCAATCGGCGAGTAGAACCCGCAGACGGCATCAGACCGCCAAACGGAACGATGGACTAGTCCAGCATTGTCCGTTTGGCGAGACCGCGAACGCGGTCCGGCGCAAGCGCCGTGATACGAAAGGTGCGGCCTCACTGAGGTCGACCTTTTCGTTTCAAAGTGTCAGACCCTCCGGGTCTGACACCGATCGCGATCACTCCAGATCCAGGAACGGATCGTTCATCCGCTTGTCGCCGCGGCGGTGCTGGCGGTTGACTTCGCCGGTCGTCCAGTAGTCGCCCTTCACCGCCCGGTCGGCTTCGGCCTGGAACTCATCGGGCCACTGACCCAGCGAATAGCCAAACCATGGCATCTCTGGCTTCAGAGCCCCGAGACCTAGCTCCTCCCAGATCACCTTGGCATTCTCCATGTATTCCTTGGCCGGCAGCGATATCGGTGCGAAAGGTCTCTTCAACATGGCGTTGATGAGCATCGCGGAGTCGTTCGCCTCGTAGTGATTGTCCTCCGCACCCGAGCGCGGTCCATGACCCATGTCCTTGTAGTCGAGAATGCGAACGTCCCTGTGCGGCCGCATCCGGTAGGACATCGCCCAGAAGACCATGTCGAGGTTTTCCGGATGGATGTCTTCGTTGACCGCTATCGTGATCTTACCCACTGAAGACGAGAACGACGACGCACCGTAGAGCGCGCGCCACACCTCGGCCTCCAACGTGTCAGACGCCATCTGGATCACGACGAGCTTGCGCAGATTCGTAAGCGGCTCGTGCATGAACACGCGCTTGACGCCGTTGATGTTGAGATGGCGCTGCAGATGGTTGAGGAACGCCGGCTCGTAGGCGACGCGCTTGATCAGGCTCGACTCGCTCGGCGTGACCTGACTGATGATCGAAACGAGCGTCGCATCCTTGCGCCGCGTTATGGCGGTCACATCGAAAAACGCGTTGTACTCTTTCAGATTCATGTAGCCGTGGCTCTCGCCAAAGCTGCCTTCTGGCTCCAGGGACTGCGTATCGATAAAGCCTTCCACCACGATTTCGGCATCCGCCGGCACCATGATGTCGACCGTCTTCGCCTTGACGACGCGGATCGGCGCGCCGACGAGCCCGCCGGCAACGGCCATCTCCTCGAGATGCTTCGGCAGCTTGTGCACCGACGTGAACGTAATGCACGGCGGACCGCCGAGCACCAGCACCGCAGGCATCTTCTCGCCGCGCGCCTTGTACTTCTGCCAGTGATCGTAGATTCCCTGATTCAGCTCCACTTCAGGGTTCATGCCCATTCGCGTCGGGCTCTTCACCTGCGCGCGATAGTTGCCGATGTTGTGCTTGCCCGTATCCGGATCCTTGGTGATGAACATCGAGCACGAAGCATACGGCGCATTATCGAAGCCGGGGGTCGAGATCGGAATCGGCAGATGATCGACGCCGTTGCCCTTCAACAGATCGTCACCCTTGAACACCACCTCCTGGCACGGCGCCTTTTTCACTTCCACCGGCGGAATCGGGTTGAGCTCGGCGTGGTTCCACTTCTCCTTGATCTGATCCACGGGGCAGCCGATGCCGACGCTGTAGATCGCCTTGTTGGACGCGAGCACACCCACACACACGGGGATGTCGTACTTGCGCCCCTTGCTGTCGACGACGTTCTCGAACAGGAAGCCCTTTCGGTCGTCCTCGTGAACACCACCCCGGAACTGCCAACGCACCAGCGGATGCATCTCCGTATCTTTGTTGATCTGGCGCTTCACGCGAACGAGAAGACCTTTCTCTTCGAGTGTCTTCAAATGCGCGCGCAGGTCTGGGTATCCGGGCTTGTCCACCATTTCCTCCTGGTTCGATTAAGGCGATGCTCTTCGGCCAAAGTTGAGCGCATCTTGCACGATGCTCCCCCCTTCGCCAACCCAGTTCTGAAATGGCGTTTCACCCGAGTGGGGCGCCAGCGCGCCTGAGCAAACAAAACAGCGTCGTGCGCGTCGCGTCGAGAAACGTGTCGGATCGCATCTCGCCGTAGGGCGGGTTAGCGAAGCGTAACCCGCCACAACAGAGCAACGTTCTCGCATCCCGCTCAAGCTGGCGCGACGGTCGCACGCAAAAACGCCGGCGGGTTACGCATCGCTAACCCGCCCTACGCAGTGCCTTCAGCGCCCCGCCATCTTCTGCGACATCACCGCGATCGTGCGCTGATAGACCTCGGCCTTGTTCCACTCGCGGATAGCCGCGTAGTTCGCTGTGCCGGGTCCCCATGGCTGACCAGCCTTCCAGCCGTGCCCCTTGAGGAAATTCGCCGTCGACGCCAGCATGTCGGGCACGCTGTTCATCAGATCGCGCCGGCCGTTACCGTCGAAATCGACCGCATACTTCATGTACGACGACGGCAGGAACTGCATCGGACCGATCTCGCCGGCCCATCCACCGCGCATCGAGGCGACACTCATGTCGCCGCGCTGGACGATCCGCAGCGCATTGACCAGTTCGTTCTCGAAGAACGCGGCACGCCGGCAATCATACGCCAGCGTCGCCAGCGCCCGCACGATCGCCTTGCCGCCTTGAGCACCGCGCCCGTAGTTCGTCTCGAGCCCCCAGATCGAAATCAGCACCGCGCCGGGCACGCCGAACCGTGCCTCGATGTTCTGCAGCAGCGCCGCATTCGAAGCCATCAGGCCCTGCCCGCGCGAGATCAGCGATCCCGAGACGCGCCGCGCATAGAACTGCTCGAAGCTGAGCTTGAATGACCGCTGACCGCGATCGAGATTGATCACCGACTGATCGTAGGTGACACCAGCCAGAGCTGAACTGACAGTAGCAGCCGGAATGCCATGGCCTGCGGCGCGCGACTTGAAACCGTTGAGCCAAGCGTCGAACCCGCCCCCGGAGTTGCCGCACGCCTGCGCCATCGCGCCGGTCGCCGAAAAACACGCCACCACCGACACGACACCGGCAACGACCGCCCGACGGCAGAACCCCGCCTTACCCTCGACAGCTACAGGCATTATCGAACTCCTCTCCGCGCGGCCGCAACCGGGCCGACGACACACGCTCAGAATGTCTGAAAAACGTCGGCCACGCAATGGCTTGCCAAATCGGACGATCATCCCAGCTCAGGATAGTCCGTATAGCCCTTCTCCGTCCCTCCGTAGAACGACTTCATGTCCCACTCGTTGAACGGCCCGCCGGCTTCAAGGCGCTTCGGCAGATCCGGATTGGCGATGAACAGTTTGCCGAAGGCGACCGCATCGACGCGGCCATCGCGGATCGCCGCCTGTGCGGTTTCCAGCGTATAACCGAAGTTGGCGACGACCGGAGCGCCACACGTTGCCTTGATCGTGGACGTCACCTGCTCGCTGGCAGGCGTCTTCACATCTTCGAGCACGTGCACATAGGCGAGCTTCAGCTTCGCCAACTCGCGCGCGACATAGCCGAACGTTCCTTTGGGATCGCTGTCCGCGATGTCGTTGTTCGGGTTGAGCGGCGACAGCCGAATGCCGACGCGCGAAGCGCCCCATATGCCGACCACCGCTTCCGTCACTTCGAGCATCAGGCGCGCACGGTTCTGCACGCTGCCACCGTAGGAATCCGTTCGCTTGTTGGTGCTGTCGCGCAAAAATTGGTCGAGCAGATAGCCGTTCGCGCCGTGCACTTCGACGCCGTCGAACCCGGCGAGCTTCGCATTCTGCGCGCCCTTCACATAGCCAGAGACCACGCCGGGAATTTCGGAAAGCTCCAGCGCGCGGGGCGCAACATAGTCGATCTTCTTCCACGTGTTGTCGTAGAGCTGCCCCTTGGGCGCGATCGCTGACGGGGCCACCGGCAGCTTGCCATCCGGTTGGAACACAGGATGCGACACGCGCCCGACATGCCAAAGCTGCAGCACCATCTTGCCGCCGGCCGCGTGCACTGCGTCGGTGATCTTCTTCCAGCCCGCGACCTGCGCTTCGGAATGGATGCCGGGCGTCGTCGGATACCCCTGGCCTTCCGGCACGACCTGCGTCGCCTCGCTGATGATCAATCCTGCGCTCGCGCGCTGGCGATAGTATTCGACGTTCACCGCCTGTGGAACGTTACCCGGCGCAGCCGCCCGGCAGCGAGTCAGCGGCGCCATTACGATACGGCTGCGCAACTGAAGATCGCCCAACGCAATGGGGGAGAAGAGATCGTGCTTGCTCATACGATGATGGGTCCAGCTATGAGATCTGATTGAGATTTGGAACTCCGGGCGAGATCGCCCGCGAGTTGATCACTATGTCGAACCATCTACACCAATCCGACACCTCGCAGCAATTCGCGCAAACTCAGCACGATTACCAATGCCCCGACCAGAAGCATCATCGGGCGCTCTGGGATGTGCCGCGCCGCAAGAGCTGCAATCGGTGCGGCAATGACGCCACCGATCACTAGGCCGAGAATGACCGGCCACAGTTCCAAACCTATCGTGAAGAGAAACGTCAACGATATCGATGCGGTAACGAAGAATTCCGCCAGACAGGCAGTACCGATGGCCCTGCGCGGTGCAAGCCCACCGTACAGAAGGCTGGACGTCACGAGCAGCCCCCAGCCACCCCCGCCGGCAGCATCGAGAAAGCCCGCAACCAGCCCGCAAGAAATCGTCTGAATACTGCTGAAAGTGTGCCCCGTCGGTCGTGCACGCAGCCCCCGCGTGAAGACGATGATACCTGCAGCGAGGATGTAGAGAGCGACGAACGGTCGGACCTTCTCCCCCGGGAATGACGTCAGCACGAAAGAACCGAGGATCCCACCGGCAACGCCGGGTACGGCGAGTTTCGCCAGAAGACTCCGCTCCACGTTTCCGATGCGCCAGTGCGCGGCGCCCGAAGCGGCAGTCGTGAAAACTTCAGCCGTATGCACACTGGCACTCGCCACCGCGGGCGCGACACCTTGACTGAGCAGAATCGCGGTAGCGGTCACGCCGTAGGCCATGCCCAGCGCGCCGTCCACCATCTGCGCCGCAAACCCGACGAACACGAAGAATGCGATACCGGCAAGCATGGGCGATCTCCACGCAAAGCGTGCATTTCCCCCCGTCTCGGATACTCGACGCCCGGCAAGTCCCGTCTCGACTACTCGCGCGTCAGTCCCTTCTGCTTCAGCTCCGACAGATACAACGCCCAGCGCGGGTCTTTTTCGCGTCCGAGTTCCTCGAGGTAGGTCCACGAGAACAGCCCGGTGTCGTGCCCGTCGTCGAACATGATGCGCACGGCGTAATTACCCACCGGCCGCAACTCTTTGATCTTCACGTTGCGCTTTTTGCCGACCGTGACCCGCTGGCTCGGACTATGCCCCTGCACTTCCGCCGAAGGGCTCATCACCCGCAGCATCTCCGCCGAAAGATCGTAGGTGGCGCCGCCTGCAAACGAGACCTTGAGATACGACTTGTCCCCGGCGACCTCGAGCTGTGGCGGCTCGGCAGCCGCCCCCTTTCCTGCCAGTAGACCAGCCCAGATATTGGCTGCGATTTCCCGGAACGCTTT
>CANJPN010000187.1 GCA_947475855.1 Bradyrhizobiaceae bacterium | reverse complement strand
TGGCGCCTCGCCGCCTCACGTGCGCCCATCGAGTGGTGCATACACATGGCGAGGCAGGTAGGGCACGCCAGCACGACAAGGTGAGACGATGGCCAGCATGATGACACGCTTGGGGCTGACCATTGCCCGAGCAATGCTAGCGATTCACTACAAGGTCCAGGTGAAGAATCTCGAGGTGCTCAAGGGCATCAAGGGCGGCATCATCTGTCCTGACCACGTCGCATATACCGACCCGCCGCTGCTGGTCACGAATATCGCGCGCCACGTGGTGCCGCGCCCCGTCGCCTACGCCGGCATGTATAACATTCCCCTCATCAAGCCGTTGATGAAGGCCGTCCGCACTCTCCCCATCGAAAGCACATGGGACGGCGTCAGCGACTGGAAGCGCTATAAGATCCGCCGCTCAATGGAAGCGATCCGCGCCGCCGTTGAAGCCGGCGATACGCTGTTGATCTATCCGTCCGGCCAGCTCCGTGGCACCGAGACAGAGCAGCTCGGCGGAAAGTCCAGCGTCTTCGATCTCATCCAGCAGTTTCCAGGCCAGCCGTTGGTCCTTGCTCGCATTCGCGGCCTGAACGGCAGCGTATGGTCGCGGTATTTCACAGGCGGCGTGCAAGTCCCCTCGCTGAAACACATCATTGCGATTCTGCGTCGCCGGCCGGGCCTGCTTTTCAAACGCGTTCCCGTCTCGATCGAACTCGAGCGCTTCGACAAGCTGCCCACCTTCGACACGCCCCGCGCGTTGAACGAGTGGCTCGAGCGCTGGTACAATTCCGCACCCGATCCCGTCATGCCCGGCCGCGCCGACGCGCAGGTTCCGGGCTTCGTTTACACCGACCGCGTCAGCGACCACGACGGCGTCGCCCTCGACCCTGACGTGTCGAAGAAAGTGATCGCCTATCTCGCCGGCGAGGCCCGTATCGATCCCAATAGCGTGACCCCGGACAAGGATCTGATCCGCGATCTCGGTCTCGACAGCCTCGTCACTTCGACATTGCCACTATGGATCGAGGAACAATTCGGCAAGCAAGTCGACGCCGAAGCCCGCATACTCCTTGTTCGTGACGTGATCCTCGGTGCTCAAGGCGTGCTCGGCGAAGTCGGCCCCGCCCGCAACGTCGCAACTCCTGATGGTTGGATAGAGAAACACCGCGTTTCCCCTACTTATCCGCGCGAATCGGTAAGCATCGCACACGGCTTCTTGCTCCAGCGCCAGCGTATGGGCGGAAATGCCGTCTGCATGGGCGACGACCGCTCCGGCGTGCTGAGCTACGACCAGGTGACCGAACGGGCGATCATGCTCGCTCGTATCATCGCCAAACTCCCCGAAAAGAACATCGGCATGATGCTGCCCGCTTCCGTCGGCGGCGCCGTGGTCACCCTCGCCGTACTCCTGACCGGCAAGACCTTGGTGCCCCTCAACTGGACCAACGGCCGCGCCGCGCTCGACGCCTCTATCGATCTCTCAGGTGTGCGCACCATCCTCACGTCGGACCTGTTCCTGGACAAGGCGAACGTCGAACTGTCCGACGCTACGATGGCCAAAATCCTCCCCCTCGAAAGCCTGCGGTCGAAGATCGGCCTCTCCGGCCTGATCGCCGGCAAGCGTATCGCGCGCCGCTCGCCCGACGGCGTCCTGGAATACTTCGGCAATATCGCACTGACCGGCGACACCGCGGTGATCCTGTTCACCTCTGGATCGGAGTCGGTGCCCAAGGGCGTCCCGCTCACTCACGCCAATATCCTCTCGAATATCGACGCATCGCTGGAAGCCATCCAGGGCTACGACACTGACGTCATGTACGGCTTCCTGCCGCCTTTCCATTCCTTCGGAATGACGATCATCGTATCGTTGTCGATGGTCGGCGGGCTCAAGGTCGCGTTCGACGCCGACCCGAAGAAGTATCGTCATCTGGCCCACGGCGTCGAGAAGTGGAAGGCCACGCTGCTCCCCGGCACGCCCGACTTCCTCACCGGGATCATCAACGCAGGCGAGGCGAAGAACTTCAAATCGATCCGCGTATTTCTCGCCGGCGCGCAGAAGGTCCCAGCCGCCTTGCGCGAACGCGCCCAGCAACTCGGCGCAAACCTCATCGAAGGCTACGGCATCACCGAGACCGGACCGCTCGTCTCCTGCAACCGCCCGAACGAGCCCGTCGTTGGCGTCGGCAAGGCGATCAAGAACACGCATGTCGCAATTGTCGATCCGTCGAGCATGCATCCCCGCGCGCCGGGCGAAGAAGGCCTGATCCTCGTTTCGGGCCCCGGCGTCTTCGCCGGCTATCTCGGCAACATCAAATCGCCGTTCGTCGATATCGAGGGCCGCCGCTACTACAACACCGGCGACCTCGGCTCCTTCCAGGACGGCAACCTCGTGATTTCAGGCCGCCTCAAGCGTTTCCTGAAGTTCGCCGGTGAAATGATCAGCCTTCCCGCGATCGAGGACGCGCTGATTGCGCGCTGGCCAGCGGGCGAGAACGGCCCCATCGTCACTGTCGACGGCGAGGAGCGCGACGGCCAGGCTCCGATCGTCTGCCTCTACACCACCGACGCCGCCATCTCGACCGAGGAAGCCAACCGCGTGCTCAAAGCCGCCGGCCTCCCCTCGCTCGCCTACGTCCGCCACGTGCACGTGATGCCCGAGATCCCCCTCCTCGGCACCGGCAAGACCAATTACCGGGCCCTCCCGAGGCCGACGGCCCTGGTGACTGCGTAGAAGCACCCGACAGCGCCGATGATATCGCCCTCGTAGGGCGGGTAAGCCCGGCACTTTTGCCGAGCGCAACCCGCCGCTAGGAGGGCCGTTGAGACCCGACCGCCTACTTCCCGCGCCGCAGCATCCAGTCCACGCTCATGCGTCCTGCGCCGATGGCATAGAACACCAGGAAACCGCCGAAGATCGACAGGTTCTTGAAGAAGTGGGATTTCTGTCCCTGGATCGCTTCCGGCGGATAGTCCCAGTAGCGGTGGTTCGAGAGCGTCGCGACGATCATGAACAGCAGCATCACGAGGCAAGAATAGCGCGTTGCCAGACCCAGCATGAGAAGCACACCGCCGATCAGCTCGACCGCAGCGCCCAGCGGGCCGAAGAACCAGGCTGCCGGCCATCCGCGGGTTGAGAACGCCTGCATCCCCAGCAGCTTCATGATGCCGCTCTGAACGAAGATCCAGCCCAAGCACAACCTTGCGAGCAGCAGGATTCCATCCTGTTGTCGCAGGGCCAGTCCGTCTGTCCAATCAAGCCCGGACGGCGACATCTCTTTCGATTTTACGTCGTTTTCAGCCACGGCTTCTCCTCCCCTGTTTAGCCTAATCTTATGGCAACCTACCTTTGCACAGCTGAAATCACGCCATCAACCATGCTCACTCGCGTCTCAAGGGCTCCATGCCGTGACGACCGGACCAATCCCCACGCACCAGATCCGGACTTTCCCCTTCTCGGCATGGATAAGACCAACTACCGTGCGCGGCCAAGACCGACAGCACTGGTGGCAATATGAGTGCTCTCGTCGCGTCCTCCCGACAATGAGCGAAACGAAAGACCCGACCGACGATGCCCTTGCCCCTCTCCCACATCCGAGTGCTGGACCTCTCGCGCGTGCTCGCCGGACCTCTCGCCACACAGTATCTCGCCGATCTCGGCGCCGAGGTCATCAAGGTCGAGCCCCCGGGCAAAGGCGATGACACCCGCCATTGGGGCCCGCCCTTCGCCGTACCGCCGAAGGATGGCTTACCCGGCATCGCCGCCTATTTCATGTGCGTGAACCGCGGCAAGAAGTCGGTCACGATCGACCTGACGAAGCCCGAGGGCAAGGCGCTGCTGTTAGACCTCGCCGCGAAGTCCGACGTGATGATCGAGAACTTCAAGGTTGGCGGCCTGAAGAAATACGGCCTCGACTACGCGTCCATCAAGAAAATCAACCCGCGCATCGTCTACTGCTCGATCACCGGATTCGGCCAGGACGGCCCCTACGCGAACCGGGCAGGCTATGACTTCGTCGTCCAGGGCATGGGCGGCCTGATGAGCATCACTGGCCAGCCCGACGGCACGCCTGGTGCGGCACCGATGAAAGTCGGCGTCGCGATCTCTGACGAAATGTCCGGGATGAACGCGCTGTCGGGAATTCTCGCCGCTCTCGTCGGCCGTGAGAAAACCGGCGAAGGCACCTACCTCGAAGTTTCCCTCCTCGAGACGACCATCCACGCACTCATCAATCAGGCGTCGAACTATCTCGTTTCCGGCGAGGTGCCCGTGCGCCTCGGCAACGACCACCCGACCATCGTTCCTTACTCGGCGCTACCGACGAAGGATGGCCATATCATCCTTGCCATCGGCAACGACGGCCAGTTCCAGCGCTTCTGCGACGCAGCAGGCATAGCGCATCTCTCAACGGACCCGAAATTCGCGATCAACTCGCAACGCATCGCGCACCGCGAGGAACTGATCACCCTCATCACGGCGCGTCTAACCCAGGAGACCTGTGCCTACTGGATCGACCTGCTCGAATCCCGCGCAGTCCCCTGCGGCCCGATCTATCGGATGGACGAGATGTTTCGGGATCCGCACATCGTCGCCCGCGGCGTCAAACGCGAGACGACGAAAGGAGCCGCCGCTCCCCTCCCCGTAGTCGCCAACCCGATCAAGATGCCGGGCCAGGACACCACCTCGTCCAAGGCCCCGCCGTTGCTCGGCGAGGACACCGACAGCGTGCTCTCGAGCGTCCTCGGCCTCGACGCCTCCAAGATCGCCACCCTCCGCAAATCCGGCGCGATCTGAGGTTTGCGATCACTGCTGTTTCCCCACACACGGCTGAATGGCAAACCCGGCACGAGTAACAAGCGCAGACCGCGAAACTTCTCATCGGCCCCGAGCATTGCTCCCTCGCACGTCCCCCCTTATACGGCGCTGACCACATCGCATCAGCTTGAGGGCAGACATCATGGGGCAGTTCGGAATTGGGCAGCCGGTCCGGCGCAAGGAAGACGTGCGCCTCGTCAAGGGCAACGGCGAGTTCACCGACGATATCGATCTGCCCGGCACGACGTGGGCCGCATTCAACCGCTCGCCCCATGCGCACGCCCTCATCAAGTCGATCGACATGGCAGCCGCGCGCGCGATGCCCGGCGTGATCGACATTATCACTGGCGAGGAACTCGAGCGTGCCAACATGGGCAAGCTCATCACCGACGCCGAGTTCGAGGACCGCTCCGGCCGACCGATGTCGCGCCCCTTACGCCGCATCTTGCCCATCGATCGCGTACGTTTTGCCGGCGAATGCGTCGCCATGGTCATCGCGGAAACCGAAGAAGCCGCCCGCGACGCCGCCGACGCGATCGACATCGACTACGACCCGCTGCCCGCCGTCGTCGCAACCGGCGATGCGTTGAAGCCTGGCGCGCCGAAAGTCTGGCCCGAGTTCGATTCCAATCTCGTGTTCCATTGGCAGTACGGCGACAAGGACGAAGTCGCAGCCAAACTAGCAGCCGCGCCAAAGCGCGTGAAAGTCGACCTCGTCAATCAACGCATTGCCGTGAGCCCGATGGAGCCCCGCGTCGTCGCCGCAACCTTCGACAAGGCGAGCGGCGTGCTGACCCTCTTTTCTCCCACGCAAGGCGGGCGCCGCATCCAGACGCAGCTCGCCAAGAACCTCCTGAAGATGGATTTGGACAAGGTTCGTGTCGTCTCCCGCGACACTGGCGGCGGCTTCGGCATCCGCAGCAAAACCTATCCTGAAACGGCTTGCGTCGCATTCGCAGCAAGGAAGCTCGCACGCACGGTCAAATGGCGCGGCGATCGCCTCGAAACCTTCCTTTCCGATTATCACGGCCGCGATCAGCTCAACGTGGCTGAGATGGGCATCGACAACGACGGCCGCGTGCTCGCGATCACCCTCGACACCACGCTCAACGTCGGCGCCTATCTCTCCGAGAATGGCGTGCGCCTCGCCCACAATGGCGGCGGCCGCATCATCCCTGGTGTCTACGCCGTTCCGAGCTTCTACTTCTCCGTGAAGACCGCCTTCACCAACACCATCTGCACCGACACTTACCGTGGCGCCGGGCGTCCCGAAGCCAACTACATCATGGAACGGCTGATGGACGCAGCGGCCGACGCAACAGGGCTCCCACGCGATGAAATCCGCCGCCGCAACTTCGTGAAACCCGAACAGATGCCCTACAAGACGCATCTGGGCTTCACCATCGACAGCGGCGACTTCCCCGGCACCATGCAGATGGCGCTCGACGCCGCCGACTGGAAAGGCTTCGAGGCGCGGCGCAAAGCAGCCGCCGCGAACGGCAAGCGTCTCGGCATCGGCCTCTCGGTCTTCATCGAGGGCGCAGGCAGCCGCCCCCAGGAAGGCATGCGCATCCGCTTGGAAGCGGACGGCCGGGCCACTGTATTCGCCGGCACATACAGCCACGGACAAGGCCATCACACCGTCTACTCCCAGATCGTCAACGACCTCCTTGGCATCGACTTCGACAAAGTCGACCTCGTACAAGGCGACACCGCGACCGCCCCCGAAGTATCGGCCGGAACGTTCGGTTCGCGCTCGTCACTGGTCGGAAGTTCAAGCCTCAAGATGGCGAGCGACGCCATCGTCTCGAAAGGAAAGCGTATCGCCGCCCACCTCATGCAATCAGCGCCAGAGCAGGTCACGTTCGAAGCCGGCCAGTTCCGCACGGCGACGTCGAGCATGACAATTGCCGAGGTTGCCCACGCAGCCCACGATCCCGCGCGCCTGCCTGAAGGCGTCACGCCCGGTCTCGACGAGGAAGTGACCTTCGATGGCAAGTTCGAGAACTTTCCCAACGGCGCGCACATCTGCGAGGTCGAGGTGGACCCCGAGCTCGGCACCGTCGAAATCCTTCGCTTCGTCGCCATCGATGATTGTGGCGTCGTGCTCAATCCATTCATCGTTCACGGTCAAGCGATCGGCGGCATCGCGCAAGGCCTCGGCCAGGCACTCACCGAAGCTATCGCCTACGACCAGGACGGCCAGCTACTCTCAGCGTCCTACATGGACTACGCCATGCCGCGCGCGCACCACATGCCCAGCGTAGAAGGCGAATTCAACATCATTCCCTGCACGACCAACGTGATGGGCGTGAAGGGCGCTGGCGAAGCAGGCGCAACCGGTGCCCCACCCGCGATCGTCTCGGCCGTCGTCGACGCGCTGAAGGACTATGGAGTCCGCCACATCGATATGCCGCTGACCCCGCAACGCGTTTGGTCCGCAATCCAGGCAGCAAGCAAGTAGCCAACAGAATAACTTCCCAGGAGCTAGCCATGCGAGCAGCCGTCTACGACAACAAGGGCGCTGCTCGAGACGTCCTCAACATCGTCGAGCGTCCGGTTCCAGAGCCTGGCCTCAATGAGGTTCGTGTCAAAATCGCCGTGTCGGGCCTCAACCCGACCGACATCAAGGCGAGAAAACTCCCGCCCGGTCAGATTGCAGCGCAGGTGCCGCTCACCACGCCGCACCGCGATGGCGCTGGCATCATCGACAAGGTCGGCCCTGGCGTCGCTGCAGATCGCGTTGGCGAACGTGTTTGGTTGTCGCAGCTCGACCGGACAATGACGCTGGGAACCGCAGCCGACTACGCCTTGGTCCCCGCCAACCTTGCCTGGCGCCTGCCGGACGGCACCACTTTCGCGGAAGGGGCCTGCCTTCCGATCCCGGCGCTGACGGCCTACTGCGCACTGTTTCGCGACGAACTTATTCGAGGCAAGACCGTTCTCGTACACGGCGGTGCCGGTGCCGTCGGCTTCTATGCCGTGCAGCTCGCACGCTGGGGTGGCGCTGGCAAAATCATTGCTACCGTCAGCCGGGAAGAGCAGGCGGTGAAGGCCAAAGCCGCCGGAGCCGACACGGTGATCAACTACAGGACTGGCGATGTACTCCAGCAGATCGAAGCAGCAGCCGGCGGCCCCAATGGCGTGCACCACGTCGTCGAGGTCAATTTCGGCGCAAACGTCGCTCTGGACGCTGCTCTCATAGCTAGGAACGGAACACTTGCGGCCTATGGATCAGATGCAGAGGCGAACCCGAATATTCCGTTCTCCGCATTCATGCAAAAAGATGTCCTGATCAGAGCCGCGATACTCTACGAAACACCGCGCAAACTGATCTCTCGTGCCGCAGCCGAAATCAACGGGCTGCTCGAGAAAAAGGCCCTGCGGCATCAGATCGCCGCCCGCTTTCCGCTCGATCGCATCGTCGATGCGCACGAGATGCAGGAAAGCGGCACCACCATCGGCAAGATCCTGGTCGACATCGCAGAACTTGATTGAAACCGCGACCTCCGCCCCAACATCGCCCCATGCCTGCCCTTTTCGTCCCCCATTCCCCGTTTACCTCCCATTAACGATCCGATCTTAACGATGGGTTCGATGCTGCCGCCGCGGCCCGAAGGGGCACTGGAGCAATATCCGATCTCTCGCGATCGCCACGGCGATCGGAAGATCGGAAGAAATTGCTCTGGAAAATATATTCTAGAGCATCTTTGTCGGATCGAAGATCCGCTTCGAAGATGCTCTGGGGCCGGGACGGAGCGGGGAATCTGCGCGGCACGCGTTTTCGTGTCAGCGGAAGTCACGAGGGTTCCGACGTGGGGGTTCGCATCCGAGGTCTGCTTGCCGGCGGCGTTTTCGCGCTGGCCGCCGGACTGTTCACCCTCGATCTGATCGCTCAGATTGCCCAGACTCGCACGATCTCACTCCGCAACATCCATACCGACGACGTCGTCACCGTCGAGTTCAAGCGGAACGGCCGCTACGTTCCCGAAGCACTCGAGCGGATCAATTGGGTGATGCGCGACTGGCGCCGCGACGAGCAGACGAAGATGGATCCCGCATTGATCGATCTTCTGTGGGAGATCCACAGCGAGCTCGGCTCACGTCAGCCCATCAACATCATCTCCGCCTACCGCTCTCGCACGACGAACAACATGCTGCGCAAAACCGTCGGTGGGCAGGCGAGTGAGAGCCGGCACATCCTAGGCAAGGCCGCCGACGTACAATTTCCCGACGTGCCCCTGAAGCACATGCGTTACTCCGCTATGGTGCGCGAACGCGGCGGGGTCGGTTACTATCCGACCTCGGCGACGCCATTCATCCATGTCGATACCGATCGCGTGCGCGCCTGGCCTCGCATGCCGCGCTTCGAGCTGGCGCTTCTGTTCCCGAACGGACGTACCCAGCACAAGCCCGCCGACGGTGGTGACATCTCGTCGGACGACGTAAAATTAGCCCGCGCCCGCCAGCCGGAAGTTGCAATGCAGCTCGCTTCTTTCCACGACATGCGCCGCAACAGCCGCGATCAGCCCAACTTGATGACTGCGCTCGCCCCCGGCTCTGCCGACATTGTCTTCACACCACCGCCGCAGCAGTCCGCGATCGAGCATCGTCCGCCACAGCTCGTCGCTGAACCCCGGGTTGCCGACCGTCCATATCGCCTCAGCACGCGGCCGAGCGATGACGACCGCCGCAAGCTGACACAGTTGGTAGCCCTCGTCGGCATGCCGGAACTGGTCAACCCACCGGCACTGGTCAGCCCGCCGGCGCTGGCAGCGCGGCCGCAATCGCCAAAATACAAAGTGAACGAGCAAACCAGCCCAGAACCACTAAAATTGGATTCAGCCGCAAGCCCGTTCCCGCGTCTGGCATTCTTGAGTGCGGAAGGCATCGAAGCCCTGAAAGGCTGGAACACCGGTTTCGCTCCATCACCGGCCTGGGACGAGGACCATCCCGAGGAAGCCGCCTATCGCCCATTCCCGCTCGCTCAATTCCTGACCACGACCGCATCGATCGACGATCCGGCCCTCGCCAAGTTTGTGCATCCTGATCTTTCTCGTACCGGCGAGATGTTCTCGAACCCGGATTCCGTTGGTCAGATGAAACTGCGCCCAGGCCGCGAAGTCGCGCAGCTTCTATGGTCCCAAGACGCCGCCGACACCCAATTGGATCTCGACCGCATGAATAAGGCCTCGAGCGACGAAAATGCCACCCGTGTCGCATTTGGTCGCCGCGTCCAGACCCAGACGGCGAACTGATTGCTGCTGCATGCGGTGCAAACGTATACCAGATGGTATTCCTATCCCCATCGCTCCCTCCCCGATCCAACGCAAATGCGGTTCACTATGATCCAGCATGACATCAAACGCGCTCTCGCCGCGATGCCCGCCGGCCTC
>CANJPN010000186.1 GCA_947475855.1 Bradyrhizobiaceae bacterium | reverse complement strand
GGGTCTTAAAAAACACGCCGCCGGGGGTGGTCCGCCGTCGGTCGGGCTCCCGCCCTCCCGCCGTCAGACCACCCCCGGCACAGTCTCATCCTGATTGACGCTGGTTCTCACCTTGATTGTCGCGCTGCAAGCACGGCCTCCATTGCGAGGAGCGCGTCAAAAACAACGCCGAACGCGACCGGTTGGCCAAGGAGCGCGAGCAGCAGAAGGTTGCCGCCACACAGGATAAGGCCCGGGACGCGTTCGGCCTCCTCAAGGCGGCAAGCGAGGCCAAGGACAAGGCGCGGGTCCCCTATGTCCCGGTGAAGAACCGGCAGACGAGCCGTGACACCTGGTTCGACAAGAAGGAGATCGTCGACCGTATGCGGGCATTGCGTGGGGCGGAGGATTCGCAGGCGAAGGCCGAGCGCGACCAGGGGTACCATCGCTACAAGACATCGCGCGACGAACTCGAAGCCCGCACGAAGGCCGCCATCGAGGCGTGCCACGACCGCATTCGGCTGGCCAACAAGCCGAAATGGCGTGAGATGTATTCCCAGCAGAAGAAGGAGGCCAAGGCGGTCACCCGCATGATGACCGACTTCCTTGAACGCGGTGTGTTCGTGCAAATGAACCGTGAGCGCCTCGGTGGAGCGGCCGGCCCCCTGTCGAATGAGCAAGTGATCGCCTATATCCGGTCGCCATCCATGCTGCAGCAGCGGGTGCAGGACCTGCACGAGCAGGCCCGCCGTTCGTTGGCACAGGCTGCCAAGGCAGACACCGCGGCGCTGACGGGTCCCATCTGGGAAGCGCACAAGGCCCAGATGGAAGCCTTGCGGCAACGCCGGGAACTCGAGCGCGAACAGGAGCGGGAGGCTCAGACCAAACGCCGGGAGGCCATCACATTCAAGACGGCCAAGGAGCAACTGGTCGAGGAGCGCCGTTCGCTGTGGCAGCGTGCCTTCCGCAGGACCGGTTCGACACCGTCCCAGCAGACGGGGCGGCAATCCGATCAGGGGAGAAGCGCGTCCGTGAAGGAGCAGTTCAAGCAAGCCACCACGCCGACGAGGTCGCGCGCCGACGACATCAAGCGCGACATGGCGGATTGGCGGAAGCGGAACAAGGGCAAGGATCAGGGACGGGAGATGTGAGCCACACGGGGCGATGGGCGACAAGAACCCCCTCTCCTGTCAATCTGGTAAAGTCAGGCTGCTCTGGGACCCACCAAAAACCAGCCCTGGTCCTTCGGCTCTTCCCATCGCAGTCGGGCCTAGCCGCCCGCGTCGGGCTCAAAGGGTCAAGGCCAAGACGAGCGGCCGAAGTCGGCCGGCCTTGACCCGAGCCCTCGGGGCGGCTTGATCGGCCCTGCGACGGGCGGCTCCGAAAACCAGACCGACCACCTCATTGTTGCCTCCTCAGCCGGCCGGGTGCTCCGGGCAGGACAACCGGACAAAGAACCGGACAATTTAGCGGTCCACAAGAGGTCAGACTTGTGGTATCGTTGTCATGAAAACATAGATTTCATAAGGCGTTGTTGAGGACGACCGTGGCTCGGAAAGCGGACAAAGAACCGGACAAATCAGCGGTCAAGAAGCCGACCAACCGCAGGCCGTCTCGAAGTGCCGCGCCGGTCACGTTGGACGACCGGGGCGAGACGGTCTCGGGCATGGAGCCAACGACGATTTCCGAATCGTCGAAGCATCGAGCTGTCTTGAGCGACAAGGTATTGCAGCTGACGCAGCGCGCCGCCGCTTTCCGCAGCAGGTTGCCCGAGGGACTGATCGATCCTCTCTCCAGTCTCGTGCGCGAGATGAACTGCTACTACTCGAACCTCATCGAAGGGCACAACACCCACCCCATCGATATCCAACGAGCCCTGTTCGGCGAGCAGAGCGGCGATCCGAAGAGGCGCGACCTTCAGCAGGAGGCCGTCGCGCACATCGCGGTCCAGCGTTGGATCGATGAAGGAGGACTTGGCGACAAGGCCGCCACGGTCGAAAACACCCTCGCCATCCACCGGCGCTTCTACGATGCACTGCCCGAGAGCCTGAAGTGGGTCGAGAACCCCGATACTGGCGAGCGCGAACCCGTACTTCCCGGTGAGACGCGCCACAAGCATGTCGAGGTCGGCCGGCTTATCCCGGTCAGCCCCGGCGCCGTCGGTCGCCACCTGGTCCATTGGGAGCGCAGCTACGCTCCGCTCGGCAGTTTCGAGACCGTTCTCAACACCGCCGCCGCCCACCACAGACTGCTGTGGGTGCATCCGTTCCTCGACGGAAATGGGCGCGTCGCGCGGCTGATCTCATACGCCATGCTGCGCAATGCCCTCGACACGTGTGGCCTATGGTCGGTCGCGAGAGGACTCGCCCGCAACGCCGACAAATACAAAAGCCATCTTGCGGCCTGCGATGCACAACGCCGCAACGACCTCGATGGACGGGGCAATCTCTCCGAGGAGAAACTCGTCGAATTCACCCACTACTTCCTCGATGTCTGCCTCGACCAGATAGACTTCATGGAAGGACTGATGCGTCCCAGGGACTTGCGCGCCCGCATCATGGCATGGGCCGAGGACGAGATCAGGCTCAAGCGGCTGCATGAGAAAGCCAAACTTGTGCTCGACCACATTCTCTTCAACGGCAGTCTCGAACGCAAAGACCTTCCCGGCATCGTCGGTCTTGACGACCGGCAGGCGCGGCGCATCGCCCAGCCAATGGTCGAAATCGGATTGATCCGATCCGTGAGCACCCGTGCCCCCTATCACCTCGCATTTCCGGCGGAACTGGCACCACGCCTCATGCCCGGCCTCTATCCAGGATCGCTGTCTGCCTAGCGGCTCGCTCACTTAGGGTCCACACGCCCGATCATGCGCCGGCCGCCTTTCTATGCTATGGTGCGGCGGGTCATTTAAGGGGGCGACCATGGCCTATGACTTCCGCAAGCTGCTTCGGATGGATCACATCGGCAGGGAGAACCACATCGCGCATCTCGCCAGGATGCGGTGCGACGTGAAGCTGGTCGACGACTGGTTCCCGGTGACGACGCCCGTGATGCTTGCGCTCGATCCGGCGGAGAAGGAACTGCTCCACCACTGGTGGGAGGTCTGGATGAGCGAGAAGCGACCTTTTCGGGAATGATCGGCAGGCGATAGCTGCGGTTGCGGCGCTCACGCATTTGCCGCATGCGGATGCTACGAAAGCGCGTGCTCCACAGGGAATGGCAGGCATGGCAGTGCAGAGGGATGGTATCAGCCGCCGGGAAGCCATGACGCTCACGTCGGCAGCAGTCGCCGGCGCGATGGTTCCTGCTGCGGCGATCGCCGCCGTTCCGATTGTTGCCAAGCCTACGCCGGTCATCCCGCCGTTGACCAACGTGTGGCGCAGCAAAGCGTTCTACGAGGGGTTGAGCCCCTACTTCCGCATCTCGCATCGGTGGCTGTGGAAGCATTGGACACAGTACAGCAAGCGGTCAGAGTTGCATGGCTGGCCCGACACCGCTTCAAATCTCAATTACGAAAGGTGGTGGCACGGCGAGTGGATGCTGAACGTTGCCGTCCGCACCCCGCAATCGGACAGCGAGAGGGAGGTGATGCGGCTCGCCTTCCGGATGATCGACGAAGTCCTGGCCGATAAACCAGAGATTCCCTGGCGGGCGGACATGCTCGCGAGAATGCTCGACGCCCGGGCGCGCGGTGCCGCCATGGGCCTCGGCCCGGAGCACCCGAAGTCGGGTGGGATGTCGTGGAGTACGGAGGCGCATGCCCACGCAGAGTAAAAGTGCCAAAGCCACGCATTCTGTCCCTGATCCAGAACCATCGTCGTGGTCATCGGCGTGGGCGGCGTGCGATCCGCCGACCGAGCTACCTGAAGTCGCCGTGACGAACCTGAGGACGGATCAGGAGCTGAGCGCGCGGTTCCGATCGCTCGAGCAGATACTGCCATCCAAGTGGCGATACTATCTGCTCAAGGCCAAGCAATATGAGGAGATACGCAAGCCGGAGGTGCTGCAGTGGGGTCGACAAGCGACTGGCTTCATCCTCGTCCACGCCGTGGCTCTGAAGGCCGAGACGGGCCGGGATCGGCTGCTGCAAGGGCAGGCGCGGTGCCTGCTGGAAGAGTTCATGGCAGGCTATCCGGAGGTGCCATGGGAAAGCAAAATTGCTGAGATGCTGACGAAGCATCGGAGTGTGATGTCGCCGCGCTAACACGCCAACCCTGATTGATCTGGATGGACTCCTTGCCGGAAACGGACTGATGCGGAGTTCTCCCGAGCGAAAGTTCAATATCGGGCGCAGTACAGTCGGCCCTGGTATAGCTGAGCTATCGCCGATGGTGCCCGCCAACGGGTTTTCGAGCCAGTTCCAGAAAATCCACAGAATTGCCGTCGCGGCAGGGGAAGGCTCGACCCAACCCGAGATTATTGCGATGGCACCAATCAAGCCCAAGGGAATTTTGCCACGGGTTGTGGTTGGGGCCGAATATTGTGCAGACGCCCCAAAGACGAAAAGAGTTATCAGACACAGTCGCACGATACCAGCAGGACGAGGGGTGCGACGGAACACGACAGCAATTTGTGCCGGTGCCATGACGAGCGCCGCACTCACCTCTCAGCGCTCCGCCACGCCAACCGAATATAGCACCGAAACTTTAACTCGGATTCGGAAGACCCGCGTTTGTAGCGATTAATGCAGCCACGGCTAGTATCAATGCCGTCATCTGAATGAGCCATATCTTGCGATATTTTCTGAATTTGACGTCTGCGCTGTCGTACCTTACGAAATTTGTCACGCGATCCGAGTACCAAAATCTGATAAATAGGAATGGCCAAAAGAGCGCTGCTACGACATAAGTTAGCGCGTAGAACGAGAATGCCGAGCTATTGAATTGCTGCTCCTCCAGAGTGCCCAGCTCAATCCCGTCAATCCCGTTCCCGTTTTTGGCTATCCTGTATTGATTCCGTGCAGAACTTAGAGTGCGTACGGCGACCGACGTCATTGCAACCCAAAGGGCACCGACATCGCTCGCCCATTCTGGAACCTGGACCTTCAACAGCGCCCAAATGGGTCCAAAAGCTATGTCGTGTACCAACCATCGATAAGTTTTTATCCAGTCAGCGATGAACGACTTGAGATCCATGTGCATCAGCTTTGATCCCAGGTAGAAGATCGAAACCGCTCCGAGCACCAGCCCCAGTGTGTTAAAAATTCCGAAGGCATCACGGAGGAGCGCTAGAAATGCGTCTACCCGGCTCGCTCGTTTCGATGTTAGATCAAGCATCAGTCCCTCACCCATGACTTAGGTCCCACCACTGAGCAATCGCCACTCTACCGCGGTCGCGACTCGAAACACGAGATGTCCCCCAGGATAAGCGCTACCTATTCGAGTGCCCCTTCCTATGCCCGGCCCGTACTCGTCACGTGCCTACGAGTCCGGGCGGGATGTCCTTGAACAGCGATAGTCGTTGTACCATGTCGACGCGCCGCGTGAAGAAGCGCGCGTTCCCCATAATCCTTGGTTCTGCAAAGTGATACCTAGCCTCCTTCCCAGGCCCACCCGGCCCGTCAGTTCATCGTCAATCAGACGCCGAACACCGCTGCATACACGACTGCCCGCGTTCTGGTCCAACGCGCGCAGTCGACGGCGATCTGTCTCTCGACGCACGAATTCGAGGGTGAGCGGCAGGTAGTCCGCTATTGCCCCGGGTGAGTTGGGGGCGAATGTCAGCACTTTGCGACGGCCAGAAAGGGGAGCACGCCGAGCGCCGATCTCACAACGAGCAGTTTCGCAGAACATCCCCGAGCCATCCTCGGTGTGCGACAGGTGTTGGACCAGCAAAGTCTGATTTGAGCCCATATCAACCTAAGTCGTTGATTTTATTATTGGAGCCGAGTAGGATCGAAACGTTGACCTGTGCAGTGCGATCAGAATTTCGACATGCGCTCTTCCCAAAGCAACAGGGCCTGCCGCATTTCTGGTAGGTACTGAAACCGATTGTAGACACCTGCCACACCACCGAAGGTGCCGGTCGAGTGGTTGAGAATGCGCTCGATCACGTGCGGTGCAACGCCCAGCTTGGCCATGCCAGTCGCCGCCGTGCGCCGCAGATCGTGCAGCGTCCAGTCGTGGAGATCAATCGCAGCGTCGAGCGCGCGCTTGGCCTTTGAGTAGCCCGAGTATGCCTGCTCCAGCTTGCCCCTTGCCGGGAACACGAGCGACGCGCCCTCAAAGCGCGGCAAGGACCTCAATATCCCGACCGCCGTCGCCGTGAGCGGCAGCGCATGTGGCTTGTGGTTCTTGGTGCGGTTACCCGGGATGGTCCAGATGCCCTGATCGAGGTCGAGTTCGTTCCAGGCCATGCCGCAGACCTCGCCTCGGCGTTGGGCGGTGAGCATCAGGAGGCGCACGACGATCCCGAACGTATCACCCTGCTCAATGCTGGCTTTCCAGATACGCGCCAACTCGTCGTCGGTGAGAACGCGGTCGCGGCTGGCAGCCTTGACCGGCGGCTTCATGGTCCGGCACGGGCTATCGTCGATGATCCCCTGCTCGACGCACCAGTTGAACAGCTTCCGGGCCGCCGCGAATGCGTGACGAGCCGCACTCGGGGAGCCTCGCTTCATGATCGGATCGAGCGCGGCCAGCACATCGGCCTTGGAGATCTCGGGCACCGTCCGGTTCTTCCATGACGGCAGGAAGTAGACCCGCAGGAGCCGCTCGGTCTCGGACGCCGTGCTCGGCCGGTTGTGGTGCTTGCAGTAGCCCTCGATGAAGGCATCGAGCGTCGCGGAGAATGTGTGGTCGGCTGCGTGCCCCTTCTCTTCCCCGCGCGGATCGATGCCATCGGCGATTGCGGCCAGGGCCGCATGCGCCTTGGCCCGCGCTTTGGAGAGGTTCGTGACCGGATACCGGCCGAGGTTCATGCGGCCGTACTGCCGGCCGAGCCGGTACTTCAGGTAGAAAGACTTGACCCCGTTCGAAGTGACCCGCACCCCGAAGCCGGGAATCTTGCCGTCGGGATGCTGCGCGACACCGCTCTCCGGCGTCGGCAGGTTCTTGATGATGACGTCGTTCAGCATCGTGGACCCGGAATGATCTGGAGGTCTCAAACGAGGGACTGGGAGTTAGACTGGAGGTCGCCGTGGACCCACTGTGGACCCAAAACAGGCAGCCTTGTAACGCGATGGCATGTTCAAGTGTGTGAGCTTATTTATATGTAAATACGGCACTTTTCAAGTCGGACGGCTATGGTATGTTGGCCGACGTTATCCAAGAAAAACGGACTGGGGGACTGGGGGTCGCGGGTTCAAATCCCGCCGCTCCGACCAACTAATTAGAGTGTTTTCAATCTGCTAGCTGAGGTCCGCAAAGGCGCAGGTCAACGACATGACTCTTGGGTCGCCACCGGGTCGCCACGGTGATGCAGGAGCGCCTCCGCGAAGCAGGCAATGAATTTCCATCCAGCGGTTGGAAGCTTCAATGTTGTGGTTTGCTGCACTCGTATTCTTGATACTCACTGCACCCTTTTGGGTCCCGCTTCTGCTAGGAGCGGTCGGACTGGTCCTGACTGTAGCACTCGCGCTCGCTGTCCTGGCCATTGCCCCAATCGTGGGTATGAACATTGCTTCTGATTTCGGCCTTACACAGGCTCAGGGAGCAGCAGCGGGGATCGCAGTCGATTTGGTCGGATTATTCTGGGCGGTCATGGCGAATGGTCCCGGAAATCGCCGGGTGCGCCCCTCTCAACACTTGGTAGATTTGCATTATTCATCGCAAACGGAATATTTGCCCCCGAAGACATTTGGCGGTCCGAAATTGGATCACGCCGACGCCTCAGCCGGTCCGGGCGGGCTAGCGCAGCTTCAAAATGCAATCGATCTGCACAGACAGGAGGAGACGAGCGAACAAGAAAAGCTCGAGGCCCTTCGCGTTGATATTCTACGAGATTGGGAACAAGCGGGGCCGCAGGTTCTGCGAGCTATCAGCGCAGTCAGCCAAGTCCTAGTTGCTCGCGACCTACCTCCACTTGAATTGCGTATAGCGCCACAATGGTGGCATTCGTTGAGATACGAACCCAGGGATCCGTTATCTTTCGGCGTGACTGCTCGGTTCGGCAAAGACGATTTCGCTCTGTACGCAAGAATCACTCCCCAACGGGAACTAGCCGTTAGTTCGGGATTCGAGAGCAGGCTATTGAGTCCTCAGTCCTCCGCGTTGGAAATCGCGAACGCAATGAGCGAGGTGCTGTTGATAACGGTTCAAAACCATCTTACCGAGTAATTCCGGGCTGCCTCGGTAAGTTGCTTTGCTGCTCACTGCTCGTCCTCAATCAAGCTCTTATTGCCAATGCCCGCCCTCGCAACCTTCAACCACGCTCGCAACTCTCGAACATTGCGCATTGCCGCAGTCGTCGAGCCGCCGTGCCGATAGGCACCGTTGCGCTTGCCGCTGGGAGCGCCGCTACCGTGCGCGCCGCCGTGCATCCGGCAGCGAGCCTTGCCGACCACCGCAGGAGACCGGCAAGGGCTTCCCTGCCTCGTCCTGGCCCCACAGCGGGGGCATTGGCTGAGCGGTAGGGGCTGGCAAGTCGCCCTTTGCATGGGGTTGGTTTCCATTTTCTTCGCTGCCCCCTCCCCCTGCCGGCTTGGAGCCGGCGGTTACGTTGCCGATAACGGCTTGGCCGCCAGGGTGGACGTGAACCACTCTGACGACTTGCTCCCCGCCTCGTTGCAGCTTTGCCAACGCTTCGACTTGCATCGTGAAGGTTCGCATCAGCTTCACGGCCATGTTCGCCGCAGAGTCGAATTGCGGGATTTGATCGACGCGCGCCGCGCGCCGGAGAACGCTCATGGCGAGTTCGTGGGTTGCCACCATCTGCACCGCAATCATGCCCTGCACTTCGTCGGCGGGCTGGACGGCCTCGATGGCGGCGAGCATCGAATTGACCTTCACGGCATCGTATTGGCCCTCGCCGTCGCGCGCGAGCGTGAGCACATGGTTCAACTGGCTGATCGGGAAGCTGGTGCCGCGAGAACCGAACAGATCTTGCAACCGGTCGGACCACCCGGCCTCGTCGGAGTGCGGCGAACCGATTTTAACGATTGAGCCCTTTGCGTCCTTGTCGAGCTTTGCCGCGAACCGGGGCGTTCGCGCTGCTCCGCGTTGGCGGGCGCCCTCTATCGCGCGCTGCTCTGATGCGCCTGGAGCCGGCGACGATTGCGGCTGAGTCGCTTCCGCATTCGGGTTGGTCACGCGCGTGCCTCGCGGTTTGCAGCCTGCCGGGGGCCGGTGGCTGAGTAACGGGACGCTGAAAGCAACCTCACCGATGGGCCGCGAGCTTCGCGCTGCGCTACGCGAGGGCTGCGCGCTTCGCTCGCGACCGCGTAGTATCATACTTCCACTGGTAGCCAAGACTACAGGACCTATACAGGTACTACAGGATAAGGTCTGTCATCGGTGACACCTTATGGGTGTCGTGGGTGCCACCTCCCCCCTGTCGCTGATGACTGATGCCGGGGGTATCACCGATGACACCCCGAACCCGAAGCCATAATTGCGCTCAAGAGAGTTCAAACGTCTCCCCTGGGCTTGTTGCGCCATGCCACCAGACTCTCTGGCGCTACATTATTCTTGGTCCAGTGCGCAACGCTCTCGCGCAGCGCCGTCCCTGGCCCGTGACTGTCATGTTCGAAGAGTGGTATTGCCTCATTCGCATCAACCCGCACGGCGTCCCATAGATACCCAGTCATCGCAACAATAGCCGCTCCATTTGCTTGCGCCCACACTACCTCCCGCGTCCCGGACGGTCCGCAAAGCAGCTCGATACTTGCTACGAGTTGGCGTGCATCGACAAACGGCACCAACCCCAAATGTCGCAATTGTAACCTCGCTTCTACACCGTGTTCTTGGCCCCAAATGCCACCCGTTGGCGAGACTTCGATGTCGCCCATCTCTATTCTGTTAAAGAACACGACAAAACGCCTTCCGAATATGGGCATATCGTCGCCGCGTACGTAGGGCACATCCACAGGATCGACGGTCCAGCTTTCGCCGATTATTTGTTCCAAGGCGACGGCGAACCAGCTGAAAAGCTCGAAGAACTCTATCTGGCTCCCCGACGTTTCAAGTGGGTAGCCTGAGATCGAGTTTGCCGGCGATCATGTAGGTGACGACCTTCAATGTCTCGCGGTTTCGGTATCCGCGCGCCTTTGCCTTGGCGGCCTGGACGAGGCTGTTGATGCCCTCGATGAGTCC
>CANJPN010000185.1 GCA_947475855.1 Bradyrhizobiaceae bacterium | reverse complement strand
GTCATCACACCGCCGGCCTTCAGGAACCCGCGATCCTTGTCGAGGCTCTCCATCGCTTCGCGGAGCGAACCGCAAACCGTCGGGATCTTCGACAACTCTGCCGGCGGCAGGTCGTACAGGTTCTTGTCCATCGGCTCGCCCGGATGGATCTTGTTGAGGATGCCGTCCATGCCGGCCATCAGCATCGCGGCGAAAGCGAGATACGGATTGGCGGCGGGATCGGGGAAGCGGATCTCGATGCGCTTCGCCTTCGGGTTCGAGGCGAGCGGAATGCGGCACGACGCCGACCGGTTGCGCGCCGAGTAGGCGAGCAGAACGGGGGCCTCGTAGCCCGGCACCAGACGCTTGTAGGAGTTGGTGGTCGGGTTGGTGAAGGCGTTGATCGCCTTGGCGTGCTTCAGGATACCGCCGATGTAGAACAGGCACATCTCCGAGAGGTCGGCATACTGGTTGCCGGCGAACATCGGCTTGCCATCTTTCCAGATCGACTGGTGGCAGTGCATGCCCGAACCGTTGTCGCCGAAGATCGGCTTGGGCATGAACGTAACGGTCTTGCCGTAGGCCTGAGCGACGTTGTGGCAGACGTACTTATAGATCTGCATGCCGTCGGCCATCTTCAGCATCGGGCCGAATTTCACGCCGAGTTCGTGCTGAGCGGACGCCACCTCGTGGTGATGCTTTTCGACGACGACGCCCATCTCGGCGAGAACCGAGAGCATCTCCGATCGGATATCCTGGCAGCTGTCGACCGGCGGCACGGGGAAGTAGCCACCCTTGGTGCGGGGCCGATGCCCCAGGTTGCCCATCTCGTACTCGGTGCCGGTGTTGGACGGCAGCTCCGTCGAGTCCAACTTGAAACCCGTGTTGAAAGGATCAGACGTGAAGCGCACATCGTCGAAGATGAAGAACTCGGCTTCAGGCCCGAAGAAGATGCTGTCGCCCACACCAGTCGACTTCATGAACATTTCGGCGCGCTTTGCGATCGCGCGCGGGTCGCGCTCGTAAAGTTCGCCCGTAGAAGGCTCGAGCACGTCGCAGAAGATCGCAAGCGTCGTCTGCGCGAAGAAGGGATCCATATGCGCGGACGCAGGGTCCGGCATCAGAAGCATGTCGGACGCTTCGATGCCTTTCCAGCCGGCGATCGAGGAGCCGTCGAACGCGTAGCCATCGGCGAACACATCGGCGTCGATGCACGAAGCATCGGCCGTCACGTGCTGCATCTTGCCCTTGGTATCCGTGAATCGCAGATCGACGAACTTCACCTCCTTGTCCTTGATCAACTTAAGGACATCGGCAGCTGTCGTCATGGAATCCTCCTTCATTGGCAGCAGGTAAGTGGTGGTTGGAGAGAAAGCGGTTAGGGGCAGGCAACTCGCCGCGCCGCCGCGCGCACGCCGGTGTGTACCAGCTCAGCGCGCTGTGCAGCATTCGGAAATGACGTCAGACTGCGTCGCGACCCGTCTCGCCCGTGCGGATGCGAATTGCCTCCTCCACGTTCGAAATGAAGATCTTTCCGTCGCCGATGCGGCCGGTCTTGGCGGCCTTCTGGATTGCCTCGACAGCCTTGTCCAGCATTTCGTCGGCGAGAACGACCTCGATTTTCACCTTGGGCAGGAAATCGACGACGTACTCCGCCCCCCGGTACAGCTCGGTGTGCCCCTTCTGACGGCCGAATCCTTTGGCCTCGATGACGGTAATGCCTTGCAGACCGACTTCCTGCAAAGCCTCCTTCACCTCGTCGAGCTTGAACGGTTTAATAATCGCCTCGATCTTCTTCATGCACGTCGGCTCCATCCTGGCGCCCACCCACCGGGACGAACGCCTTTCCCACTTGGTTAGCACGTGCCATGCCAACCTGTTTACAAGAATTAATTAGTCGACTATTCAGAAACTTAGGCCTTGGATCGGCGCAACATGATCGCCGCGAGCCCCGATTGCATGAACCTTTTTTAGGCAACTTGATCAAATTTTGATCACCTCACGCCGCTCGTAAATCCCAACACACGGCTTTTTGCCACAGCGCTGAGCATCGAATATGTAGCGCCTGTACCCGCATACCGACGGTTGCCTAAAGGATAACCATGCCTGGCCCCGAGTTGCTGACCACCGACGAGATGAGCCGGGCCGACAAGCTCGCGGTAGAAGCCGGGGTGCCGAGCCTGACCCTGATGGAGAATGCCAGCCGCGCCGTCGCCGCCGAAGCGATGAAGATGGCGCCAGCCGGCGCGCGCATAGTCGTGTTTTGCGGCCCCGGCAACAATGGCGGTGATGGGTTCGTCGCGGCCCGGTTATTGACCGAAGCCGGTTATGCAGTTCGCCTCGTGGCGCTCGCGGGAATTGATCGCCTCACCGGCGACGCTGCCGCAGTGGCGTCACGATGGTCCAACCCGGTCGAACCGCCCAGCCAAGTGCCAGCAGCCATCACCTGGGCTGACCTCGTCATCGACGCGCTTTTCGGTGCGGGACTGACGAGAGGACTCGACGGTGCAAGCGCCGAGATGGTCGCCTCGATCAACGCTTCGCGCAAACCCGTCCTCGCCGTCGACGTACCGAGCGGCCTCGACGGCTCCACCGGTCAGCCGCCAGGCCCCGTTGTTCGCGCCACGCGCACCGTCACGTTCTTCCGCCGCAAGCCCGGTCACGTGCTGCTTCCCGGCCGTGACCTCTGCGGTCGAACGATCGTCGCCGACATCAGCATTCCCCCAACAGTGCTCGAAACCGTCGCCCCGCGCACATACGCCAATGGCCCTGCACTCTGGCTCGGCTTATTCCCTTTCCCCGGCACCGAAGGTCACAAGTATACGCGCGGCCACGCCATCGTCGTCTCAGGCCCCGCCAATCGGACGGGCGCGGCACGCCTCGGCGCACGCGGGGCGCTCCGGGCTGGCGCGGGCCTCGTCACGATCGCGAGCCCCACCGGCGCCGTCGCCGACAACGCCGCACACCTCACGGCGATCATGCTGGAGCCGTTCGACGGCCCGCGTGGCCTCGCCCAGGTACTGTCGGACCCGCGCCGCAACGTCCTCCTGATCGGCCCCGGTGCGGGTGTCGGGATCGCCACACGCCTGTTGACTCAAGTCGCGCTCGATCACGATTGCGCCTGCGTTCTCGACGCCGATGCGCTGACCTCTGCCACCCTCGATCAGGATGACGACGAGATGCCGGTCGTCTCCCACCTGTTCGCGCAGATCAAAGAAAATCCGCAGAGGCCGGTCGTGCTGACGCCGCACGAGGGCGAGTTCAAGCGCATCTTCGGCGACACCACCGGCAACCGCCTCGACCGCGCGCGCAACGCCGCGGCAAAGTCCGGTGCCATAGTGATCCTCAAAGGCCCCGACACCGTGATCGCCGCCCCCGACGGCCGCGCAGCGATCAACGAGAACGCGCCACCATGGCTTGCAACGGCCGGCTCCGGCGACGTGCTCGCCGGCATCGTCACGGGCCTCCTCGCCCAGCGCATGCCGGCCTTCGAGGCCGCCTGCGCCGCCGTCTGGCTACAGGGCGAATGCGGCACCATCGGCGGAACTGGCCTGATCGCGGAGGACCTTCCCGAAGCGCTGCCGAAAGTACTCGCCGCCCTGCTTTGATGACCTCTCAGCAATAGCCTTTATGAATAAAAATGCGGGAGGTCTGGAGGGCGCCCCTCCAGCGGGTTTGGGGCTGGCCCCAATCGCGGCCTCGCCGCGACTTCAACGCCACGCCACTCACCCCGCCCGCGCCCGCAACGTGTCCTCGGCCGCAAGAAACGCCGCGACCTCGGGCGTCGCTTCCGGGGCATCCCCCCGCGCACCGATCTCCTCCATCAGGCGTGCTATCGGCACGAACGCGCGCGCCCCCCGATCGTAGATGCCCCCCTTGAACAGTGCCCGCGCTGCGACCTGCCCATCGCGCGGACCTCCTTCGAGCATGAACACCTGCTCCATCACCACGTTCGTCGTGTCCCAGGTCAGCAGCCGCGTCTCCAGACGAAACCGCTGGAACGGCCGAATCTCCCGCCGGTAGCGGATCAGCACGTTGCTGGCGATCGGCGTCCAGCGGTGCCGCAGGATCGCGCGCCACAAGCCAGCACAGACCATCAGATCGAGCCGGCCGAGATCCATCAGCGACAGATACTTCCCGTTATTGACGTGCACCGACGGATCGAGATCGCTAGGCCACGCCCGAAACCGCAGCACGGACACGCCCTCGGGGAGGACGAGCACGGGCCGCCAGCGCGCCTTCAACATGTAGAGCAAGAGCCGAAACCACAGGTTCACCTGATTTCATCTCCATCTAGATGTCTCTCTTCAAGACGTTGCCGCCCGGCCACGCACTCGCGGCTCACCACCGGCACCACTCCCGCCCCATTGGCGCCAGATCGATCAGGTCATGCTACCATCAACCCATGCTAGAGTGGACCTCATGACCACCGAATCATCCACTGCCCGGAACTGAGCCCATCATGCTGACGCGGCATCGAGTGCGAATTCTTTCATTCTTTATCGCGGCGTCGATCGCGGCGAACTTGGCAGCGCCGGCGCCAACCGCCGCCCAGGACGGCCCGCGGCTCGCGCAGGAAGGAGCGCGCCTCCAGGCACAGGGCCAACTCGATCAGGCGCTCGGTATGCTCACCGAAGCGCTCAACGACACCAGGCTGACCAATGACCGGCGAGCGGCGATCCTCACCGATCGCGGCGCTCTGCTCGCGCGCCTCAACCAGCCCAAAGCGGCTATCGAAGACTTCAATCGCGCGGTACAGCTCTACCCCGAGTATCCCGCGATCTATAACAACCGCGGCAGCACCCTTCTCACGCTTGGTCTCGCCCGTGAAGCCATCAAGGACTTCGACCGCGCGATCGTCCTGGCCCCCGGTTATGTCGCCGCCTACAACAACCGCGCTGGCGCACGCCTGCTGCTCGGTCAGCACGATGGCGCAATCGCCGACTTCACCCGCGCCATCGAACTTGCCCCCGAAACCGTAGCAGCCCTTGCCGGTCGTGGACGCGCGCAGCTCGCCTCGCGCCGCCCCCTGGCCGCCCAACGCGATCTCACCCACGCACTCGCAACCGACAACCGCTTTGCAGTCGCCTATCGCCTTCGTGCCGAAGCCCGCATCGCCGCCGACCGTCCCAGCGAGGCGATCGAGGATCTATCCCGCGCCATTGCCTTCGAGCCCAACAACGCCGAGATCTATATCGAACGCGGAAACGCCTACCTTCACACCGATAACATCGGCGCCGCACTGAAGGATTTCAGCCGCGCCATCGAGATCGACGGACAATCGATCCCCGCTCTCGAAGCCCGCGCACTCGCGAACGTGAAGGTCGACGCCACCAACGACGCCGAAGCCGATATCGCCCGCGCCCTGGAACTGTCCCCGCGCTCGACAGGAGCGATGGCCGCCCGCGCCCAACTCTATCTCAATACCGGCCAACCCGATCTGTCGCGACGCGAGATCGAGCGCGCGATGAAGCTCACCCCGAACCGCCCGGAAGTGCTGCTTGTCAAAGCCAACATCGAAGCAGCTTCCGGCAAGCGCGACGAAGCCGTGCAAAGCTATCAAGCCGTACTCACCGAACAACCGACATCCCGTGAAGCCGCCAATGCCCTCGCCCGCCTCACCGGCACTGACGAGCGCAACGAGACCGTCGAACTTCGCGGCCAGGGCATCGAACATTGGCGTGTCATCAAGCGTGGCTGGAACTTCTTGGCCGTCAGTGACCAGCTCCCGCGCATTTCCATCCCGCTGGAAACGATCCAGAACGCGCCGCCCAAGCTGGTCGAATACGAAATCGGCAAGCCGCCGAATACGCACATCGCCGTGCTGCGGTTTACGGCCGGACCGCCCGCTGCCCCCGTCAGCGGCGAGACCGTGCAATACGCCGCGATCCTCGATCTGTCGCAATCCGTGGTGCTCGCCGTCTTGCCTGAGCGCCGAGGCCAGAAACAAGCCAACTGGAACTGGGAGGACAACCGTCTGGTCGTCACAGCCGTCGACGGCTTGACCGATGAGTTTCCGTTGCGCGGCGGCGGCCGTCCCGCCGCGGTGGCCTCCGCATCCCAGCAACGCCGCGCCGGCAACGATGCCCCCCGCTACGGTACTCCGACGTGGCTACCGTTCGGCACAGCCCCTCCCCAACAACAGCGCCGCGCGGGCCGCCAACCCAAGACCCTGTTCGACATGATCTTCGGCAACTGACGGGGAGCGCTCGAGCATGGCACGACCCGCCGAGCACACTGAACTGATCCGTGCGATAGAATTGGCGATCACCGGCGACTGGCAGGCCGCTCACGCCATCGTCGATTCCTTGGAAGACGACCAGACTGCCTGCTGGATCCACGCCTGCCTGCACAAGATCGAAGGCGACGAGACCAACGCACGCTATTGGTATCGCCGCTCGCGTCAGTTCTACGAGAGCTTCCCTGACCCCCGCGCCGAACTGATCGCCATCAAAGCCGCACTGACCTACTGACACCGAAAGACCCGACCTTCGGGACCTCGGTTGAGCTTGATATTCCTGGTCGGGCCCTCGTAAGCTCCGCCGGCAATCCCCGCGCGCGCGGCACGGAACTCCTCAGTCCCCATCGCGCTCTGGCTGGCATCTGCTGGCGTGATGCACTGCTGAACTTTCTGCTCCCTTCACAGATTATTGAAATTGCAACGGAAACCCCGAAGCTTGACGCGAACAATGTTACAACATTACATTAGGGTGCCCTCCCTCACGCCGTAGAGGTATGACGATGGAGGCTGGTTCAGGGGAAGAACGTGGACGGTAGTGCGTTCAAATCGGCGAGTAGCGATACGGGAACCAGCCGAGCGGCAGGCACCGACGACCTATTCGAAACCGCGCCGATCGACGTTACCGCCCCCGCCAAGATCCAAGACGACCATCGCCACTGGCTCAGCGTACTGGCGGCCGCTGTCGCCCACGTCGCACTTATCGCTGCACTCCTGCCTGCGCCAAGCGACGCGATGGGCGAGGACGGCGTATCCCTCGAGGCGGTCGCCGTTTCAATCGTGGATTCCATTCCACGACACTCCACGCCCGAAACCGCGTCGGACTCGAACAGCAAGCAGCCTGACGCTGAAACCGACGAAGCGACAACTCAATCGCAACCCGAGGCTACAGAGGCCCAACCCGTTCAACAGCCCGATAAGCCCCAGCCGCAAAAGCAAGCTCTCGCGCTCGACTTGCCGCCGGATGCTGTGCCGCCGCCTCCCGACGCACCAGCATTACCTGCACGCCAGCCTGACGCAGAACGCGATCCCCGCGCGGTTCATGTCGAAGAGCCCATCCAACCTCGCGAAGATCAGCGCGAAAAGGCCAGCACGACGCCGGCTGCTCACAACGAACCCGCCGCACCCGCCAGGCTTCCATCGCAGTCGGCCGCTGAAGCGAGTTCAGGCGTCGTTCGCGCCTACGCCGGTTCCATCTCCCGCGTGCTCGATCGCCAGAAACCGCGCAGCCGCGGCCTGACCGGACAGGTCCGCATCCAGTTCGTGATCGATCAGGCCGGCCGCGCCGAACCTCCGGTCGTATTGGCGACCAGCGGCAACGCCGCGCTCGACAGCCTCGTCATCACAGCAGTGCAGCGGATGGACTTTCCCCCGCCGCCGCCTGAAATGAACCAGCGTCAACGAACCTTCAACGTCCCCTTTTCTTTCCGCTGAAAGGAACCCTGTCCAGTCGCACAGGCTCCATGTCCCGCCCGATCACTTTGTGGTCTGCGACGGGAATATTCGCACGGCATTGCGCTATGAACCCCGGGTCGATCCGCGCGCAAGCAAACCCCTCACCATCCGAGACCTTGGCGATCACGTGCCCCCAGGGATCGACAACCAGCGAGTGCCCATACGTGAACCGGCGCTCATTGCCAGGCGCAATGAATGAGCCGCACTGGCCCGGAGCGACAAAGTAGGTCTCGGTTTCGATTGCCCGCGCCCTGCATAGAACTTCCCAATGGTCCTTGCCGGTCTGCAGTGTGAACGACGACGGAAGTGCGATCACCTGCGCACCCTTCGCCGCCAGGGCTTGGAACAATTCGGGAAAGCGCAAATCGTAACAGATCGCACATCCGAACCGGAGACCTTGGCAATCGTACGTCACAACTTCGCGGCCGGGAATGACGCCGGCACTTTCGCGATAGGCGGTTCCATCGGAAAGCGTAATGTCGAACAGGTGGATCTTGCGGTAGACCGCAACTTCCCGCCCGGTGCGATCGAAAACCACGGTGGTATTGTGGACTTTTGTGCCGCATTCGGCGCGCTCGAGAACCGAGCCCGAATGCACCCAGATCTTGTGCTTGGCCGCAAGATCCTGAGCTGCCCCATAAGCCGATCCGGCAGGCAAGCTATCGCCGTTGGCGACCTTATCCGCAGTCGTGCCACCGGCCCAGTTCCAATGCTCCGGCAGACACACCCAATCCGGCCCTTCGAGATCGACGGCACGCTCGACAAGCCCGCGCACCTTCGCGATGTTCGCGCCGACGTCGCCGACGGAGTTCAACTGGATGACGGCGACCTTCATGCGATCCTCGCAGTGTAAATTGCGAAGCAGCATCCTAACACGAAGCGTCGCGCGTGCTCCACTGAACCGCCACCATGACCCAGGCTGGCGCTACACTCAACGAGCCCGTGCGCGGCGCTTGCGAGCTTTCTTCTTCTGCGGGGTCGGCTTTGAACCGCCGTCGACAGCGCGCTCGTAGCGAATGCACGGCAAGATGATGATCTCGCAGGGCTTGCTCCGATCGCCAACGACCGCCGCCCGCCGCGCACCTTTTCGCAATGCTTCAAACTTCAAAATGATTCCCATGACCCTCTCCAGGGGTTCCCGCTTGGCCGCCGGGCTGACATCCATGTGCTCGCCACGCTCGACGCACGGCCACGACGGCCGCACGAAGCAATTCGACTACGGATCCATCTAACAAATAGTTAAACACGCCGGCCGGCCGTTAAGATCCGTTCCGCCTGCGATTCCGTCGCCACACCGAGGGGCTCCGCACAAAATCCGCTTGCGCTGCATCACTCGTCGAGAAAATGGCGCCCTGCACGATCTTCGATTTCCACCACCCAAAGATCGGGATCATACTCGACCTGCCGCGCAAGATAGGCCTCGGCCTCGGCATCCGTGACGCCGGACGGATCGAGATGTGGCGACGTCTGCCCCTCGTCGGCGTTGACGTCGAAACTGGCCGGCGGCGGCCCGAACAGCAGCGCCCGCCCGTCGAGGGTGGCAACCTTGACGTACAGCGCGCCGCGTTCGCTATCGCCCCGCCGCATCACGAACGCCGAAGTGCCCCCCGCACTGCACCGGCGCAGCAGCGCCTTGACCCGAAGCTCAGTAGCTATCCGCATACTCTTGCGAATAGGCCCATTGCCCGGAGAACTCAACTATTGTCCGCCTGACCGGGATTTGAATGCCGCAGCACTGCGCTGCAATTGGACCACCAGTTGTGCCGACACTCGCCCCGTCTGAGACATCCCGTTCTCCCGCTCGAAAGCGCGAATGCCCTGACTGAGCTCCACCGTAAGCCGTCCTTCGACCTGCCCCGCTGGATAGCCCAGAGCAACCAGCTTCTGGCGGATGTCACGGACCAGCCTGTCAGCCGCCGAGCCCGCGACAACACCCAAGCCCTGAGCAGAGGCCTGCATTGCGCGCCCCGATGGACCCACGATCAAATCCCGCACCAGCGCCTGCGTCGGCTCTCCCGTGATCGGCAGCGCCTGCGCCTGCTCATACGCGACGATCGCCGCGTGCACCAACGGGCTAGCCTTTCCATCGGGCTGACCTGGATAGAGGTTGAGGTCGTTCAGCTCACGCTGGATCACACGTACAGTGTCCGCTACTTGATCGGCAGAACGAGCGACCGCGCTCGCCGCCGTCACCGTCGCGGCATTCGCCCTGAGCGCTCGGCTGTCGGCATTATGGGCGACGCCCGCAACGGGACGCGACTGAAACAGAAGCAGGTTGGCAAGTACGCTCGCGCTCATCGCCACGAACAGCCAACCATAGGTTTTCACCCGTTGAGGAGACATATTGCGCTTCCTACTCGATACGACAGCGCAAGAGGCAAGACCTGCCCCTTTGCCAGTCTGGCACACCCTTTATCGAAAGCTGGAGGTTAAGAACCGGTTAACGCGGACCCACCGCATACAGATTAATCCAAGTTGAAACGAATTTTAGGACGCGCATCGAACGAACCGTAAGCCACACGCGCTAACCTTACCTCGTCGTTTCGATCCACGGATCGGATCAAACCAGGGGAACTCCATGTCGCTGTTTCGTACC